>JAUWYU010000192.1 GCA_030615655.1 Dehalococcoidia bacterium | reverse complement strand
CTTCCGGTTCCTCTTCCGCTGCGGCTTCCGGTTCCTCCTCCAGGACAGGCTCCATGATTTCTTCCGGCTCCGGTTCCAGCAGCTCTTCGCTTATCTCTTTCGCCTTCTTTTCCACGCGCTTTATCTTCCGGCGAGCTTCCTTGCCGCTGAGTCCACGCAGATAGTAAAGCTTGGCCCGGCGCACCTTGCCGTGCCGTACTATTTCCACTTTTTCCACGAGCGGCGAATACAGCGGGAAGGTACGCTCCACACCTATGCCGTAGGCGACATGCCTCACCGTAAAGTTGGCGCTGGTGCCGCCGTGCCGCATCTTGATGACCACGCCCTGAAATACCTGGATGCGCTCCTTGCCCCCCTCGACTATCCTGGCGCTGACCTTAACTGTATCACCGGGGGCAATATCAGGAATTTTAGGATTTCGTTTGGTTTCAACCAGTGATGCCATATCCATGTCAAGACTCCCTATCCGTATTAACCTGAGAACGCTTGGTTGTCAGGCGTTTTACCAGTTGTCTATCTTCCAGGCCCAGATTCGCCTTATCTAACAGCTCCGGACGGCGCTCCAGGGTCCGCCGGATAATCTGCTCCCGACGCCACTTGGCTATCTGGCCATGGTTCCCCGATAGCAAAACCTCGGGCACCGACCACCCTCTGTAATCAGCCGGTCGAGTGTACTGAGGGTATTCCAGCAGTCCACTGGTGTGAGAATCGTCCAGTGGCGAATCTTCCGAGCCGAGAACCCCCGGCAGCAGCCGGACCACGGCGTCTACTACCACCATAGCCGGAATCTCACCGCCGGTCAGCACAAAATCGCCGATACTGATTTCATCGGTAGCCAGGTGCTCCCGTACCCGCTCGTCAACCCCCTCGTAGTGTCCGCATATAAGGACCATATGACGGTACTCTGCCAGCTCCTGGACAATCGACTGCGAAAAGAGCCGTCCCTGGGGAGTAAGCAGAACAACCGGCAGCTCACCGACTTCATCTTTGATGCCGGCCTTTATCGACTCTACCGCCTCAAAAATCGGCTCGGGCTTGAGCACCATGCCGGCGCCGCCGCCATAAGGATAGTCATCAGCGGTATGGTGTTTATCATGGGTATAGGCACGTATATCGTGCAGGTTGAGACTGACCAGCCTGTTATCAACGGCCCGCCTGAAAATCCCGAAGCTGAACGGGACCTCAAACATCTGCGGAAATAGCGTTAAAATATCAATACGCATTGTTCTAATCTATCCCGGCATCCTGAAAAGTGTGTTCCGTTACCTCCCCTTTAATAATTTCCACGGCGTGAGGAATAGCCGGCAGTACTACCTCAAGACATTCCCGTACCGCCTTCGGACTACCGGGCAGGTTGATAATGAGGCACTTCCCCCTCACCCCGGCGGTAGCCCGACTCAGCACCGCCATCGGTGTCTTTTCTAAGGATTTAGCCCTCATCGCTTCGGCAAACCCGGGCACGCTCTTATCTATCACCATGAGCGTTGCCTCCGGTGTAACATCACGCTCGCCCAGGCCGGTGCCGCCGGTGGTCAGAATAACATCCACCCCACTCCCGTCAGCCCACTCGATAAGCTTGCTGGCGATAACCTCCCGCTCATCGGGGACAACCTCGTATTTAATAATAGTACTCTCTATCCGCGACAGTATGTCCCTGATTACCTCGCCGCTCTTATCGTGGCGCTGTCCCTTTGACCCCTTATCGCTGATAGTAAGTATACCTGTATTCAGCATAATACCTTCTCTGAGAACAAGACATATTGTACCACATCTAAGGCTCACGGCGAAAGCGCCCGCAATAACAACAAATGAAGGATCCATTAGCTTATTCCGCCTCCCCTGGATTATAGTTACATACCCCCTTACACCTGATTATGATAGACCCAAATATTAAAAGGGCACCAGTCACCGCTAAAATTCCCTGATAGCCCTACTCCATTGGCACCTCAATTGCTTCTTCAGCTTCTGGAGGCAGCTCAATGGAAACTGGCTGATTATAGTTGTAGAATAGCAAAACTATAGAGATATCCGTGGGCAGTGAAACTCCTTCTTCAAGACCCATGGCCTCAGCGGTCAGTTCTGTACTTAAAAAAACCATATCTATCTCTGCCTTAATTAGGAAATATGTATCTTTTGCTATCCAGTGCTTCACCGAGACGCTGCGGAACATTTCATGAAGAAATTCCTCCGCCACATCAGGTACTTCCTCCCCGGGGAACTTTGGTTGCTGCATAGCTAATTGCCAGAGCTGCTCCATATCTGGGGTAAGCTGAAGAACATAACAGTCTGTACCTTCTATCGTCTCACTGCCTGTTACCCTGACCTGCGCTGCTTCAAGGAGTTCTATCTGAGACTCAACCTGACTCATTTCTCCCCAATATCCTTCCG
>JAUWYU010000140.1 GCA_030615655.1 Dehalococcoidia bacterium | reverse complement strand
TTCCAGCCCTCGGGCTGAACGCGGGCTGAAGCCTCCGCTGGAATGACAGGCAGGGGCCGGCGCCCGTCTACGCAGGCTACTCCCATTGTGGGGGGGGGCGGGGAGATAAAACTAACGGGATAAGCAAGGGATGATGCGAGGGCGGGTGGGTGGGAAGAAGATAAGAGAGAAAAGAAGAATTGAGAAGTTCCCTCTTTATTAAAAATCAATTACACTTTTTTATAGTATCTTCCAAAAGATTTGGGTCTTGTTCTAGTTTCTCTTTAATCTGCCGCCACTTTTTCCAACTTTTTCTCATGTATTCCCCTGTTTTGAATAGACCACAAGCGGTGAATCCTATCCATAGCAATAGTGCAATGACTACAATTATAAGTAACAAATACCAATCCATAGCCAAATTATCCCGCAGTAGTAAAAGGGGGATTAAGATATTTGCTATTACCAGTATAATTAGAAGAAACCCTCCTCTTTTACCATCCCTACCCCAATTCGATTTCTTTCCAATCAATTCATTGCGTAAACGGTTTACAGTATGCCATTTTAAACCCTTTTCACCTCCTTCATGAAAAACTGCCAAATAACTACCTCGGTCATAATTTTGCTGGAGTAAATTTAAATATGAATAAAAAATATAACTGACTATTCCAAGACCGACACATATCAAAAGGAACGGATTTGTTTCCGTAGAAGAACTTTTCACAAAGACCCAAGAGAGTAAAGCTCCGGTAGAAACAACTGAGAAAACAAAAAGTTCAGTAGTCCACCGAAATCTCAGCAACATTTCTTGCCGAATAGTCTTATATTCCTCCATATCCATTTCTATCACCTCCACAAACATACTCCTACATTATTATATCACCCCACCTCCTTTAATACCTCCTCCAGCACCTTCTTCCATACTCTAAAGATTTTCTTAAAATTTATCCTTATCTGCGTCCTGCCCACCTCTATGCCATCGCGCAAGACGGGAGCGAGTTTTTCTCTATCGAAGGGGAGTCCTTGAAATCGCCTTAAGATTATCTGGCCTTCCTCGGTGGAGACGGACTCGATGCCCGCCCGGGCGGCCAGGGCTTTGATTCTGACGGCGTAGAAGAGGTTCTCAACCTCCGGCGGCAGCGCACCGAATCGGTCGTGATACTCCTGCGTAATATCGTCCAGCCTGTCCGCGGCATCAACATCCGCAAGGGTGCGGTAAAGCTCCATGCGGGTATTGACATCGGGCACGTAGTACTCAGGGATAAAAGCATCCAGGGGGAGGTCGATAGCGGGGGCGGGAAGGCGGGGTAAAGGTTTTTCAAGTCCGGCGCGCAGGGCTTTCTGCTCTTCAACGGCCTCGGCGAGGAGTCGGCAGTAAAGGCTAAAGCCGATGGCGGTGATGTGCCCGCTCTGCCTCGGCCCGAGCAAAGTGCCGGCGCCCCTTATTTCCAGGTCCTTCATAGCAATGCCGAATCCGGCGCCAAGCTCGGTGGCTTCATAGATAGTGCGGAGTCGCTTATGGGCTACGGGCGTCAGGTACTTACCGCCATCGTAGAGAAAATAGGCATAAGCAAGGTTGGCACCGCGCCCTACCCGACCGCGCAACTGGTAAAGCTGGGTTAAACCGAACTTGTCCGACCGGTTAACAATCATGGTATTAACGTTGGGCATGTCCAGTCCCGACTCAATAATCGTGGTGCAAACCAGAATATCGGTCCTACCGCGAGTAAAGTCGGCCATCACCGCCTCCAGCCGCTCCTCGGGCATCTGACCGTGAGCGATAGCAACCTCAGCCTCGGGCACCAGCGATTGCAGTCTATCGGCGACGATAGCTATGCTCTGCACGCGATTGTGCACGAAAAAGACCTGGCCGTTGCGCTCCAGCTCCCTCAGAATAGCCTCCCTGACCAGGTGGTCGTTATACTCGGCGACATAGGTCTTGACGGGCAGGCGCTCCTCAGGGGGCGTCTCCATAGTGCTCATATCCCTCACGCCCACCAGGGACATATGGAGGGTGCGGGGAATAGGGGTGGCACTGAGGGTAAGCACGTCCACCTCCTGCCTCATCTTTTTTAAATATTCCTTGTGGTTGACGCCGAAGCGCTGCTCCTCGTCGATGATGAGCAGTCCCAAGTCCTTAAAGGCGACGTCCTTCTGAAGCAGGCGGTGGGTGCCGATGCAGATGTCCACGGAACCGTTAGCCAGGCCGTCGATAACGACGCGCTGCCCGGCCGGCGACTTAAACCGACTCAAAGCCTCGACCCTGAGCGGGAAGGCATCCAGCCTTTCGGAGAACGTGGCGAAATGCTGCTGGGCAAGGATAGTGGTCGGCACGAGCACGGCCACCTGCTTACCGTCCATAACAGCCTTGAAAGCGGCACGGATGGCCACCTCGGTCTTGCCGTAGCCGACATCGCCGCAGACAAGGCGGTCCATGGGCCTGGGCTTTTGCATGTCCTCTTTTACCTGCGCCTGCGCCTCCAGCTGGTCGGGAGTCTCGACATAGGGGAAAGCGGCCTCAAGCTCCTGCTGCCACAGCGAATCGCGGGAAAAGGAGAAACCGGGGACAACCTCCCGGGCGGCATAAAGAGCCAGAAGCTCCTGGGCCAGCACCTCCGCCGCCTCCCTGGCTTTCTGCCTGGTGCGACTCCACTCCTGGGTGCCGAGTCGGCTCAAGACCGGAGGGCGGTCGCCGGCGCCGATATAGCGACTTACCCTATCTATCTGGTCGGTGGGGACATAGAGCGTATCGCCGGCGGCATACTTGAGCACCAGGTATTCCTTGTCACTGCCGGCGACACTGAGCATCGTCACGCCGCTGAACCGGCCAATGCCATGCTCAACGTGGACCACGTAGTCATCGGGGTTTATCTCGGCCATGAGCTTGTGGCGGGGCGCGGGTCTTCTTTTGATTAACCGCCGCTGCTTGATAAAGCCGAAAATCTCGGCGTCAGTGAACAGATGGACGTCGCCGTTCATCACCCATCCCTCGGGCAGCGAACCCTGAACCAGAACCAGCGCACCGGGGTGAGGGGTCTGAACGACTTCGTCAACGGGCGCGGCGATAACATCTTCTTCGGCAAGCAGCTCGGATAACCGGCTGGCCTGGTGGCTGACGATGATGAGGCGTTTTTCCCGACTCAAAAGCTGACGTGCCTTCTGGAGGAAAGACGGGAGCTTCCCGGCATAGCCGGGGGCAGAGATGAAATCCAGCCGCTCCTCAACGCCCCAGGCAGCGAGCCTCAGGCAGACGTTTTTTATCGCTGACTCCAGTTCCTCCCAGGTGAAATACGGCCCGGGGAAATTCGGCGGCAACTCGCCCCGCTCCAGCTTTTCCGAACGCATCTGCCCGGCCTCAGCATCAAGGTCGGCGACAGCCCGCTCAACAGACGACGGTTCGTCAAGCACCAGTAAAGCATCCGGCGGCAGGTAGTCCAGCAGGCTGCCCTTATTCAAGAGAGAAGCATAGAACGGCACCTCAAGCGGCCGCTGTCCGGCGAGCAGCATGGCAGTGTCGCGCTGAAACTGCTGTTTCACCCCGGCGGTACAACCCGTCAGGTCAAGGTCCCGCAAGGAGCGCTCAAGCGTCCACCTGTCCATCAGACGGGGCGCCAGCAGTTCCGTAGCCGGCCCTACCGACACCGAAGACACTTTATCAGTCGACCGCTGGGTCTCGGGGTTGAAGAAACGGATGCTATCAACAGTATCACCGAAAAACTCAAGTCTGACCGGCATCTCACCGGTGGGCGGATAAACATCAACGATGCCGCCACGATGACTCATAGTGCCCGGCACCTCCACCACGCTTTCCATCTGATATCCCATAGCCTCCCACCTAGCCAGCAGGCTAAACGGGTCAATAACCGTCCCGAGCTCTACAGCATGGCAGGCAGAGACGAAATCATCATATAACGGTGTCCTGCCCATGACTGCCGGCGCCGAAGCCACCACCAGAGGGGAGTCGCCAGGGGACTCAGTCGAGCCACAGCCAACCAGAGATGTAAGGATTTGAACCCGCTCAAGCCCGGTGGCGGTATCCGAAGCCAGGCGCTCGTAAGGCAGGGCATCCGGCTCCGGGAAGAGCTTTACTTCTGCGGAGTGACACCAGCTCAAGAGCTGCTCGTGGAGCTTTCGGGCATTCTCCGGCTGCGCGGTAACCACCAGCATGGGGAGTCGAAGTCCTTCGTAGAGAGCCGCGAGCAGATAGGGTCTGGCGGCATCCAGCACCACCACCGTGCCGCCGGCGCCCTGTTTCAGTCCTTCCAGGAGTCGGCGATAGTCAGGCAGAGTCTCAATCAGGTTTAATAGTTTACCAAGGTCAGGCAATGAACTCCTCCACGCACCTTTAGGGCTCGCCGCTAACGACCAGCCCTTTTGATAGCATTTTAGCATAGAACAGGGAGTAACCTGAAATA
>JAUWYU010000112.1 GCA_030615655.1 Dehalococcoidia bacterium | reverse complement strand
CTACAGCGGATGGTAGAATCTCTGAATGATATTTCCTCTCTGGAAAGGCAGCCGTTAATGGAGGGGAGGCGGATGAATATAATCCTGGCACCAGCCAGTTCAAAAGCTAAACCAAAAGAAGAAGCGAAAGAAGTTCAGAATGCCAAAACTTAAAACGCATAAAGGGGCCAAGAGCCGTTTCCATACTACCGGCAGCGGCAAGATTATGCGGGTCAAGGGGCCAAAGAGCCATTTACGCCGTAAAAAGGCCAAGCGGGTAAAGGGCCTTTTTGACGAGACGATAGAACTGCACCCCAGTAACCGCAAGCGCATATCGAGGCTAATACCTTACGGGGTCAGATAGATAGGAGGGACTGTCACTTGCCCAGAGTTAAAAGAGGCGTAACCACACATCGCCGACATAAGAAGGTGCTGGCACTGACCAAGGGGCACCGGGGAACCAAGCACTCCCTTTTCCGCCGCGCCAACGAGTCGATGCTCAAGTCCTTAAGCTATGCTTACAGCCACCGCCGCGAGCGCAAAGGCGATATGAGACGGCTGTGGATTTTACGCATTAATGCCGCCTGCCGGGCCCAGGGAATGACCTACAGCCAGTTCATGGATGGACTGAAAAAGTCCGGCATTGAGATAAACCGCAAGATGCTGGCCGATATGGCCGTCAGGGAACCAGGAGCATTTACCAACCTTGCTACCCTGGCTGGAGGGAGAGCGCAGGACTAGAAGAACTCTGCCTACAAAAGACCCCCACTTCCCTTTCCCTTCAGCAACGGAAGGGGAAATTTGTTATATAATAGGAAAAGATGTTAGAAAAAATCGAAGAGATAAAATCGGAAGCGCTGAAGCAACTGGATGGCATTGACAATGTCAGGGACCTGGAATCCTGGCGCGTTCATTATCTGGGCAAGAAAAGTCCGCTGACCGGGATTTTGCGCGGTCTGGCAACGCTGTCCATTGAAGAGAGGAAAGCCGTCGGCGCCGCCGCCAATAAGGTCAAAACCCTCCTGGAGGACAGTGCCGGGCAGAAAGGCCAGTCTCTCCGCGAAGCACAGCTGACCTCGGAGGCAGCTAGAGAAGCTATCGACATCAGCCTGCCGGGTCGTCCCTACCCTGTCGGGCACCTGCATCCGATTACGCAGACGATTGATGAGATGTGCGAGATATTCGCTTCCATGGGTTTCCAGGTAATTGAAGGCCCCGACATAGAGTGGGACTATTATAACTTCGAAGCTCTTAACTTCCCCGCCGAACACCCTTCCCGCGATTCCATGTCAACCTTCTGGGTTGATACCAGTGAAGGTATAAGTCGGTCACTACTGCGTACCCACACCACGTCGGTAACCGCCCGGACACTGGAGAATATGGAACCGCCGATAAGAGCCATTGAGCCGGGCAAGGTCTACCGCTATGAGGCGACTGATGCCACCCACCTGAGTACCTTCCATCATATCGACGGTATCGCTGTGGACAGGGGCATAACCATGGCCGACCTCAAGGGGACACTCTATGAATTCGCCCGACGCTTCTTCGGCGTAGATAGAAAAGTACGCTTCCGCGTTGATTATTTTCCATTTGTTGAGCCCGGCGTGGAAATGGCCATCTACTGTATCGTATGTCAGGGCAGCGGCTGCCGCCTTTGCAACAACTCCGGCTGGTTAGAAATACTGGGGGCCGGCATGACTCACCCGGAAGTGCTGCAGCGTGGAGGCATCGACCCCGAAGTTTACACCAGTTTCGCCTTCGGCTTGGGCATCGAGAGGCCACACATGCTGCGTTACGGCGTCGACGATATCAGGCTTTACTTTAACAATGACCTTAGATTTCTGAGACAGTTCTAGGATTTTATAAAGAAATGAAAGTACCGTTAAACTGGCTGAAAGACTATGTGGACGTTACCCTGCCGCCGGCCGAACTGGCAGAAAGGCTGACTATGGCCGGCTTTGAGGCTGAGGAAATTCAGACCATCGGCGGCAGCTGGGATAACATCATTATCGGGCAGATAACGGCGGTTAACCCCCACCCCAACGCCGACCGCCTGAGCCTGGCCACGGTCGATTTGGGCACCAGGCAGGAGACCGTGGTCTGCGGCGCCCCCAACCTGAATGTCGGCGACAAGATTGCCTTTGCTCCTGTCGGCGCCCGATTGATAAATCCGCACAGCGATGAGCTTGAGGAACTAAAAGCAGCTAAAATTCGGGGTGTTATTTCCAGCGGCATGATTTGCTCCGAGAAAGAACTGGGGATTTCAGAAAGCCACGAGGGCATCATGGTCTTATCGGCGGAGGCAGCGACAGGCACACCTCTGTCCGACTACATGGGCGATACCGTTTTTGACCTTGATATCACCCCCAACCGTCCCGACTGTCTCTCGGTAGTCGGTATTGCCCGGGAAGCTGCCGCCCTGAGCGGCCAGACCCCGCATATCCCCGAAATCAGCTACGAAGAAACGGACTCACCGATAGACGAGCAGATATCGATAGAAATTATCGACCCCGACCTGTGCCCCAGGTACTGCGCCAGCCTCATTACGGACGTTAAGATAGTTGAGTCACCCGCCTGGATGCAGGAACGACTCATAGCCGCTGGCCAGCGCCCGATTAACAATATCGTCGATACCACCAACTACGTGATGCTGGAATACGGGCAACCCCTGCACTCGTTCGACTATGATAGAATCAGGGGCAAGAAAATCATCGTCCGCCGGGCCGCCGAGGGCGAAAACTTCATCACCCTTGATGAGGCGGAACGAGAGCTTACCCGCAATATGCTGGTTATCGCTGATGGAGAGGGAACCGTGGCTATCGCCGGAGTTATGGGCGGTGTCAACAGCGAGGTCACCGGGAACACAACCTCGATACTGCTGGAAGCCGCCAGCTTCAACGCGGCCAGCATTCACTACACCAGCCACCACCTTTCCCTGACGAGTGAAGCCTCGATGCGATTCGAACGCGGTATCAGCGCCGGCTTGACCATACCCGCCCTGAAGCACGCCACGCAGTTGATTGCGGAACTGGGCGGCGGCAAAGTCGCCAAAGGCATCATCGACGTTTACCCCGGCAGGCAAGAGCCCGGGCCCATCCTGCTGACACCGGATGAGGTAAAACGTATTCTGGGTATCGAGTGCAGCCTTCAACAGATAGTGGACACGCTCACTTCACTCGGCTTCGAATGCCAGGTTGGCGGGTCGCAGATACAGGTTACGACTCCCTACTGGCGTAGCGACATCAAGCAGGCCGTCGACCTTATTGAAGAGGTCGCCCGCATCATCGGCTACGACAAGATTCCAACCACCATGCTCGGCGAACCGCTGCCCCGGCAGAATCCGGCACCCGTACTCAGGCTCAATAAAAATATAAGGCAGAGCCTGGTGGGATACGGTTTTCAGGAGGTAATTACCTATTCGTTGACGAGCCTGCAGATGCTGAGTAATCTGGTACCTGACCCCCGCCCACCGGAACCAATGCCCCTCCGCGTCGTCAAGCCTATGACCGCCGACCAGGAATACCTGCGCCCCAATCTCCGCGTCAATCTGCTGGCTGCCCTGGCGGCGAACCGCCGGCACGAAGAAGAGGGCATCAGGCTGTTTGAACTGGGTAAGGTATACCTGCCCAGGGAAAACGACCTGCCCGCCGAACCCGAGGCATTGTGCGGTATTATGAGCGGCACCAGGGTCGAGAAATCATGGCTGGGCGGCAACGGTTTATTCGATTTCTACGATGCCAGGGGGATAGTCGAAGGTCTGCTTCAACATCTGGGTGTGACCGCAAACCTCGAAAAAAGCAGCGACGAAGGTCTGCATCCAACCAAACAGGCCGCCATAGTTGCTGAAGATAACGGCTTGAAAGTAAAACTGGGCGTTATCGGGGAATTACACCCCAAGGTGGCGGATGCCTTCGAGATTGCCGAGCCGGTCTGCCTGTTTGAAATCAGCGTGCCCGCCCTGTTGCCCTTCGCCACCGGTCACAGGATGTTCCTGTCCATACCGCGCTTCCCGAGCACTATCAGGGACCTGGCGCTTGTAATTGATGCCGATATATCTCACCGGAGAGTTCTTGACATTATCCAGAGCTTCCCTCTGGTCAGCGAGGTCCTGCTCTTTGACGTTTACTCCGGCAAGCAGGTGGCCGCGGGTAAGAAGTCACTTGCCTACCGTCTCGTCTACCAGTCTCCCACCCGGACCCTTACCGACGAAGAGGTCAACAGGGTACAGGAGCAAATCCTTAAACGGCTTACCGGTGAGCTGGGCGCGACCCTGAGAGCTTGATACGATTACTCCCAGCGGAAGAAACGCGCCGCTAATATGGTTGCCACCACCGTAATGCCAGCTACTATGAGGGACGCGTTTTGATTCCACCCGAAGCCAAGCCACGGGTCCTGCAGAATCAGGATAACATGCCGCAGGGGCATTATTTTCCCGATAATATCCATCGCGCCGGTTAAAACTTCAGGCGGCGGGCCGGCACCACCAAGTATGAACATGACAAAAAAGAGTATCAATCCCAACCCCTGCGCTGCCCGTGTCGATGGGAGGACAGCCCCCAGGAAGAAACCCAATGATACGAAACACAAATTCGCCAGTACGAATGCCGCGATCAGAAGAGCCGGTAACTGTGGCAGACCCGTAGAATGGACTATCATGGCAAGGACCATCACCAGGATGCTGCCCAGTACCGTGATTATAAAGCTGATGATTAACTGGGAACCCAGCAAAGACCCAATGGAGATAGACGAGGCACGAAACCGACGCAGTACACCCCGCTCGCGATACCCAGTAAGGTGCACCGGTAACGCTACCAGGCCGATAGCCGATATCACCAGTCCGAAGTAGGCGGGCACGTAGTAGTTCATAGCGCCAACCCCCCGGTAAATTTCAGGATCGGGTGTATTGCCGAAGACACCCCCCATGACGAAAAGGAATATCACGGGCAAAGCAAAGGTGAAGACCATCGTGATGGGCTCACGGACGAATAGCTTTATTTCCACCCAGGACAGCTTTATAAGCGTACGCATTTAATCTCCAACGTTGTGCCCGGTCAGTTTCAGGAAGACATCTTCGAGCGTCGGCTGTTCCACCCGGAGGTCGGCAGGCACAATTCCATGCTCCACGAGTGCCGCCGCTACCAGAGCCAGTACCGGCCCGCTGCCTTCCACTTCCACTCTCTGCCCACTCCTGATAACTCCCCGCACATCGGGGATTTCGGACAGCCATGATAGTTCGGTCTGTTCCGTGGTAAAGATGACACGCACCTCGCTGGCGTAAGCGGTAATGAGGCCCTGAGGCGTATCCGATGCGACTATTTTACCCTGGTCGATGATGGCGACGCGGTCGCAGAGTTCCTCGGCCTCATCCATAAAATGGGTAACCAGCACCACGGTGGCACCGCTTTCCCGGATAGCCCGGATAAGGTCCCAGGCTACATGGCGAGCCGCCGGGTCCAGTCCAGTGGTCATTTC
>JAUWYU010000073.1 GCA_030615655.1 Dehalococcoidia bacterium | reverse complement strand
CTGCTTTTCCTCAACGAATTCCCCGATACCGAGGCCGATGCGACCGCCAGAAGAAAGACCCTGCCCATCACCATGGGCAAGGAAAAGTCCAGCATCCTCTACTCCGTGCTGATGGTGACCGTCTATTTGTGGATTATCGGCTGGGTTATCGCTGACATATGCTCGCCCGGGGTGGGGATGCCCGTCTATACCCTGCTGGCCCTTTTAACGCTGCCCTTCACTATAAAAGCCATCCGGGGCGCTCGTCAGCATCAGGATATGAACAGGCTGGTGCCGGCCATGGCCAGTAATGTTCAGGTGGTCCTCCTAACCCAGCTGCTTCTGGGTATCGGCTACATTCTGGCTACAATTTTCTAGGAAGATTCCAGATTGACGATGCAAGCGAAGCCTCTTCACGGTATGTTCACGGCTGTTCCGCGCCGCTACGACCTGGTCAATCATGTGGTAACATGGTGCCTCGACAGGCGGTGGCGCCGGAAGACAGCCGGAGAGTGCCTGACGGCGCGCCCGCGCCGGGTACTCGACCTTTGCTGTGGCACCGGCGACCTAGCGATTAATATTGCCCGGCTGGCAGAGAGCCATGTGGAATTGACCGGCATTGATTACAGCCAGCCCATGCTTGAGATAGCTGCCAGGAAAGCAGTGGCATCAGGCAGAGGCAGGGATATTTCCTTTATCCATGGCGATGCTGCCAGCCTCCCTTTCACCGACGGATATTTTAACTGCATCGGCATCTCTTTCGCCTTCCGCAACCTGACCTATAAAAACCCGATGACATCCAGCTATCTGTCAGAAATTCTGCGGGTACTATCCTCGAGCGGAAGATTTGTCATCGTGGAGACCAGCCAGCCGAAATCCAGGCTGATAAGAGGTCTTTTCCACCTGTACCTGCGCTGGTTTGTCTCCAGGGTGGGTTACTGGCTCTCCGGTAATAAGGGCGCCTATCATTACCTGGCGGAGTCAGCCTCCCGCTTTTTCACCCCCGATGAGGTCAGGGATTTGCTGCTGTCGGCTGGCTTCAGCAATTTTTCCTGCCGACCGCTCCTTTTCGGCGCCGCCGCCATCTACGTCGCCGTCAAATCTGTAGCTTATCCCGTGAGATAACTCCCCACCCCCCTCAATTATTATCTATTCCCACCCTAACCACCCAGTATCATCGGCGGCTTATCCCGTAATTCGCCCCCAGCCCCTCCAAACAGGGGAGTGCGAAGCGAGAGGGGATATCTAAGGCCTGAGCCGCCAATGCTCCGAGGGCGGGTGGGCGGGAAAAGATAAGACAGAATAAAAACAGAAATATGTCAACGCTGCCTAAATCTGGTTCTCTATGCAATGCTCCCTTAAACCGTTCAGCGCCGCGAAAAACTCCCTCATCATAACGCTTACCGGGTACATGCCCCTGGTGGTGACGTGAATTACCTCTTTACCCTCCACCAGCCCGAAGAGCCTGAAGAACAGTAGCTCTTTTCTCAGCTTCTTGTGAATATCGGCGTCAAACCGCTCGTGAAATTCCCTCCCATCCACTTTCCCGCCGAAGAGCTTGGTCAGCAGGTAGTAGCGGAGGTGTTCGCTCTCGGACAGGCGCCTCCAGCCGACCACCGGCAGTTTGTCACGACTGATGTATTCCTCGTATCTTTCCAGTGAAAACGAGTTCACGTAGAAGTTTCCCCCGACGATGCTCACGGAGCCGGCGCCTATGCCGATATAGTCGTCATCCTCGACGACGTATTCGTCTATCATCCTCTCGCCCCGCGAGAAACACCAGACGGTTGACGCCTGGTAGCCCTTCTCGTAAAGCTCCCTGAGGATGATATCGTAAAATTCCTTTTCCCGTGACGTGTTTATCCGGTTGAATTTCCGCTCCATGGCGTCTTTCTTGTGCGGCGAAGCCATCAGCGGGTAGAACGTGGCCTGGTCGATGCCCAGCTCCTTGAAAAGCGCCACGTCAGCCTCGAACTGCTCGATTGTCTGGCCGGGGAAGTTGAAGACGAAGTCCACGTTCAGGGTGTCGAATTCACCCTCGGCCATCAGCAGCTTCTCCTTCGCATCATCTTCGGGAGAAAACGGCCGCCCCATGCTCTTCAGGACGTCCCGGTCGAAACTCTGCACCCCGATAGACAGTCGGTTAATGCCGGCTTTCTTCAGCAAAGCTATGTTTTCCCTGTTTACCTCGCGTGGCGTGGTTTCCAGAGAAATCTTCTTTACCCGGAAATTGCTCCCGAGGTAATCGATAAATCCGGTCAGCTCGTCCATCAGTACCGTGGGCGTGCCGCCGCCGAAGTAGAAATCCGAGAACTGGAAACCTCTTTGGAGGTAGAGGTCGAGCTCCCTCTTCAGGTTTATATAATATTTCCTGGCCTTCTCTTCATCGAATAGATACCTGTTGAAGCAGCAGAAGGGACACAGGCTCCTGCAGAAAGGTATATGGATATAGAGCGAGGGCCCGTTATCCCCCCCCGCCCCGGCCGGCGCGAGCACCGCCTCATCAATCTCCTCGCTGAGCTTGAGAAACTTCTTCCCCTCGCGGCGGGTAATCAGACCTGTCAGGTTGGCCAGTATTTTAACCGGGCCCATCTATTCCAGTACCACGCCGGTCCCGTAGGCGAGCACCTCGGCCGCGTTCTGCATTACCATTGACGTGCCGAACCGGACGCCAATCACGGCATTGGCCCCCTGCTTCTCGGCATCCTCAATCATCCTCCTGATGGCTTCTTCTCTGGCTTCGGCCATCATCTTGGTGTATTCGGTTATCTCGCCGCCCACTATGCCCCGCAGCCCTGCCATAATGTCCCTGCCTATATGCTTGGCCCGGATGGTGCTCCCCTTGGCCATCCCCGTGGTCTTTTTGACCTTTTTGCCTTCTACCTGCTCGGTTGTCGTAATAATCATTTTTCTACCCCCTTAAAATCCTCGTCTTTCGCCCTGGTAATCCGGTCTTTAATCGCGACGCCGATAAGAATCAGTACCCCCAACCCCATAATCCCCACGGCCACTCTGACCAGCACCGGAATATCGCTGGACATGAAGAAGCTTTGAACCGACCAGCCGACGATACCCAGGACACCCAGTCCGATCAGTATAAAGGCTACATTCTGCCACATGCTTCACCTCCCGTGCTAATTATTGCGTATTCTTAACTCTCGGCCCAAGTCTCCTCAATCTTCTATCCAGTTCCCATAATGCTGTTTTACTATCATCAAAGTGCAAAAGTTTATACGCATCCTGATACTTCAGCCATTTATATTCAGTATGCTCCCGGGATAGTTTAATGTGTCTATCCTTAACCAGAACACCGAAGCTGTATTCGGGAATAACGTAAATATCTTCACCCCATAGATGGCTATCCCTGAATTCGGTGACAGGAATCGGCGTCACAGTATCCAGTTTAATAAAGGGCGATTCAACGGGTATCCCGGTTTCTTCGTAAGTTTCCCTCCTGGCAGCTTCCGTAGGAGTCTCGTTTCCTTCACCACCACCAGCAACCCCGTGCCAGATACCGAGGTCAGACCTTTTTAAGAGCGCATACTCGTATTCATCATCATCCACTTTAATATAAGGATATACCAGGACATTAAACGGCGCTCTTCCCATTGTAGAATTACCTTTTCCTTTTCCAGATCGTTCCCTGTGGAGTATCCTCGAGGGCAATGCCCAGTTCCCCGAGTTTGTTTCTTATTTCGTCGGCAAGCTGGAACTGTTTATCTTTTCTTAAGTCTCGGCGGGTTTCTATAAGAGACTTGATGATAGTGGCGGCATCAAGCGGCTCGCCGACGGCAACCCCTTTCAGGCTTACCTTAGCCACTTGCTCGCTTATAGATATTGCCAGCTGTCGTAATGGCTCTGCATCCAGCGGCGCTTCCTCCGGCGCTATAAAAGTCAGTCCCAGCAACCCGCCCAGCTCCCTGAGTGTCTCGCGTGCTTTGCCGGCGTCAAGTCCTGACTCGTCGGCACGGTTAATCTCCCGCGCTAAATCGAAGAGTGTGGCTATTCCCTGGGCGGTATTGAAGTCGTCGTCCATTGCCTCGATGAAACGTTGTCGGTAAGGTTCGATGTCCACGCTCCCGCCTGCCGAACCCGCTTCACTTTCGCCCTGTGCCGCCTGCCGCAGTCTCTCGGCGCCCCGCTCCGCCGCCTCCAGCGCCGACTCCGTATATGTCAGCGGACTGCGGTAGTAAGAACCGAGCACGAAAATACGGATGCCGTCGGCACTGCATTTTTTAAGGGCTTCGCGTATCGTTATCAGGTTGCCCACCGACCGGCTCATCTTCTCTTCGCCCATCTGCATCAGCCCGTTATGCATCCAGTATTTCACGAACGGCTTCTTGCCGGTAAAGCTCTCGGACTGCGCAATTTCGTTCTCATGGTGGGGAAAGACCACGTCCTGCCCCCCGCCGTGGATATCCAGCGTCTCGCCGAGGTACTTTATCGACATCGCGCTGCACTCGATATGCCACCCCGGCCGCCCCTTACCCCACGGACTCTCCCAGGAAGGCTCTCCCGGTTTGGATTCCTTCCAGAGGATAAAGTCCATCGGGTCTTCTTTCTCCTCCCCCACCTCGACCCTTGCCCCGGCCATCATCGATTCCAGGCTGCGCTTTGACAGCTTGCCGTAGTCCGGGACGTTCCTCACCCGGAAGTAGACGTTCCCGCCGACCGCGTAAGCAAACCCCTTGTCTATTAGCCCCTGGACGACCTCTATCATCTTGTCTATCTCGCCCATCGCCCGCGGGTAGATATGCGCCGGAAGCACGTTCAATGCCGCCATATCTTCGTCATAGCGGGCGGTGTACTTTTGCGTCAGCTCCAGTACCGATATGCCGAGTCGGTTGGCGGTTTCGACTATGTTGTCCTCGATGTCGGTGATATTCTGGACGTGCTTTACCTTATAGCCGCTGAACTCCAGGTACCTCCGGACGACATCGAAGAAGATATAGCTCAGGGCATGCCCGATGTGGGCATCACCGTAGGGATTGATTCCGCAGACGTACATCGTCACCACGTCACCCTGAGGAATAAAATCTTCTTTCTGACCGGAGAGTGAGTTAAATACCTTCATGTTCATTCCTTTTCAATATCAGGATTTCGCTACCATGAATCCCCATGGAATCCCAAACCTGTCCCAGAACTCAACTACACACGGACTGTAATCTGTGGCCTGCATTGGAGATATTGTTTGACTTCCTTCTTTCATTATTTCGTAAGAGTTTTTTAAATCCTCCACACTGTCATAAATAACTATCAACTCTAAAGGCCCTCTCTGGGTGTAATCACTGTTCCCGCTGACATCATTCAGCATGACTCTCTGCCCGCGAATATAGATTTCAGCATGTAAAATCCCTTTTTGAGGCTCGTCCTCGGAATGGCGAATAAGCACCTTGACCTCGGCGCCAAAAGCTTTGACATATTGTGAGATGGCTTCTTCACATTTTCCGTTTAGATATAGATGCGGTACAAGCATTATTATTAAGCCTCAAACCATCTTAAATTATTTATTATTTTATAGGTGATAAGAAATCAATATTGTTACCATCAGGGTCTTTGAATCCAAACGCTCTAGCACCCCAGGGATATGTTGTGGGTTGAGAGGTAAATTCAACTTGAATGTCTAAATGTCTTAATCTTTCATATTCATCATCAACATTATCAACTTCAAACATCAATGTAAAAAACCTTTCACTCGTTTTGAATTTGTGCTCATCTATGGCACCCGGATTCCAAATTGCAAGGTTGAATTCACCAAAAACGGAATGAATGTCATCTCCTTCTGCTTTTACGCATAGCACCTTGGAATAGAAGTCAACAAGCCTCGGAACGTTATTTGTGTTGATGCTTATCCCTTTAAGTTCCATAGCTATTTAGAGTCTCCCCTCTCTATCATCGCTGCGGCGTAAGCCGCGATGCCTTCGCCCCGCCCGATTACCCCCAGCCCGTTTGAGGTGCTGGCTTTCACGCTGACCCGCCCCGCATCGATTCCCAGCGTACTGCTCAGCTTCCGCCGCATTTTATCAATATATTCGCTGAGCCTGGGTTTTTCGGCCACTATCGTAGCGTCAACATTTACCACCTGCCAGCCGGCTTCCGTCAGTTTTTGCCCGACTTTTTCAAGCAGGATAAGGCTGGAGATATCTCTATACTCCGCCTCACCGGACGGGAAATGACTGCCGATGTCCCCCAGAGCCGCCGCCCCCAGCAGAGCATCGATAACGGCATGGGTCAGGACATCGGCATCGCTCCAGCCGTCCAGGCCCTTGTCAAAGGGAATTTCTATACCCCCCAGTACCAGCTTCCGCCCCGGCGTCAGGGGATGGATGTCATAGCCGATTCCTATTCGCATTTTACCGTTCATATCTCTTTAATAGCACCTCGGCCAGGGCCAGGTCATCGGGAGTCGTTATCTTTATATTATCATAAGAGCCCGTGTAGAGCTTAACTTCATAGCCGGCCTGCTCCGCCAGCGAGGCGTCATCGGTCACGTTTCCACGTGCCTGCTGGTAGGCTTTTTTAATGATGTCGACGCGAAACACCTGCGGCGTCTGTACCGCCCGCAGATTTTTACGTGGCGGCGTCTCACGGACTATCTCATCGTCCCCCACGACCTTTATCGTGTCCGTAACCGGTACGGCGGCCGCCGCCGCCCCGGTTTCTTTAGCCACCTCCAGGCCCCGCTCAATCAGGTCTACGGTTACCAGCGGGCGGGCGCCGTCATGGACTATCACCCAGTCGCCGTCCCTGAGTCGCTTTAGCCCCGCCGCCACCGAGTCCTGCCGCCGCTCCCCCCCGAGGCAGACGTCGCTCACCTTGGACCATTCGCCCTTGCCCGCCAGGTGCTGGCACTTGGCACGGTTTTCGGCACTCACCACCACCACTATCTGGTCGACAAGCGGGCACTCCTGAAAAGGACGCGTCGCCCGCATCAGTATCGGCTCCCCCCCCAGCAGCGCAAAAACTTTATCCACGCCCCCCATCCTTTTCCCCTCCCCCGCCGCCACGATTATCGCCGCTACTTTTTCCTGTTTATTTTTCATGTCTTACACTTCACCGCGTGTACTTTCTCACGAACTCCCCGATTCTATTAATCGCCTGCTGCCCCTCCGGTATTGGGAAGAAATGCCACATGTGTATCATGTCCTCCCAGGGCTCAAGAACCACCTGAACACCAGCTGACTCTGCCTTCTCGGCGAGACGTGTTGCATCATCAAACAGCACCTCAGCAGTGCCC
>JAUWYU010000066.1 GCA_030615655.1 Dehalococcoidia bacterium | reverse complement strand
GGGAACAGTTGTGTCGGTAGACAGTATTCCGCCGGAAGCAAAAATTGTCGATATCGGTCCGCAGACCGTCGCCAACTTCTGCAAAGAGCTGCGGGGCAGTAAAACAGTATTCTGGAACGGCCCCGTAGGCGTGGAGGAGATACCGCAGTTTGCCGAGGGAACGAAAACACTGGCTAAGCTTCTGGCTGAACTTGAAGCAACGACCATCATCGGCGGCGGCTCAACGGCTGAAGTGGTGAATGCCCTAGGGCTGGCCGCTGAGGTTACCTTTGTTTCCACTGGCGGCGGTGCGTCGTTAAAATTCTTGGGTGGTGAAGAATTGCCGGGTGTAGTAACATTACGAGATAAAAGGTCATGATATGGATAATCTGGAATTGATGAAGGAAATTGCCCGGCCTTCGCCAACGAAAATTGTCTTATTGGTGATTGACGGCCTGGGTGGACTACCGAATCTGGAAACAGGCAGGGCAGAGTTAGAGGCTGCTAATACACCCAACCTCGATGAATTAGCTGCCGCAGGAATATGCGGCATGGCTGACCCAATAGCTCCCGGGATAACGCCCGGTAGCGGCCCGGGGCATCTGGCCCTGTTCGGTTACGACCCCTTAAGCTGCCTTATCGGACGTGGCGTGCTGGAAGCCGCCGGTATTGATATTAAACTTGAGCCTGGGGATGTGGCGGCTCGCGGCAACTTCTGCACTATTGATGAAAAAGGTTTGGTTACCGACCGCCGGGCGGGGCGTATCTCCAACGAGAAATGCACCGAGCTTTGTCAGCTGTTTGATGGCATATCGATTGATGGTGTTCGAATTCTGGTCTATCCTGTGAGGGAACATCGCTTTGTGGCTGTCTTCCGTGGTGAGAAGCTGGTGGCTGATGTAACAGAGTCTGACCCCTCGCAGACAGGCGTGGTTCCACTGGAAGTTAACTCTTTAATTCCGACGGCCAAAAGGTTGGCTGATATTGCCAATCAATTTATAAATAGGGCGGGGATGGTGCTGGCGGAACACCATCCGGCCAACATGGTGCTGCTCCGTGGTTTCTCCAAACAGCCTGACCTCCCCACCATGAGCGAAATTTACAAATTAAAGCCGCTGGCTATCGCTGTTTATCCCATGTATCGTGGACTGGCCAGATTGGTCGGCATGGAGATTGCCCGGACGGGGACAACGCTCGAAGATGAATTTGCCACGTTAAAACAGAACTATGACGATTATGATTTCTTCTTCCTGCATATAAAGTGGACGGACAGTGCCGGTGAAGACGGCGACTTCGACCGCAAGGTGCAAATCCTGGAACAGATTGACGCGGCTTTACCAGGCCTGGTAAATTTGGAGCCTGATGTGCTGGTCGTCACCGGTGACCACTCCACACCGGCCGTGTTGGGTGGTCATAGCTGGCATCCTGTGCCCGTCCTCTTGTATTCAAAGTACTGCCGCCCTGACGCGGTTGAGAAATTTTCAGAGACGGCTTTCCTGTCCGGTGGCTTGGGCAGGCTCCATGCCACACAGATTATGCCTCTGGCTATGGCCAATGCCCTGAAACTGACCAAATTTGGTGCTTAGGAGAATAAAAAATGCGCATGCCGATGATTGCCGGTAACTGGAAGATGAATACCACGGTAAACGAAGCTGTCAAGCTGGTCAGGTCAATGCAGTCTAAACTTGATAGGATAGATGGAATTGAGAAGGTAATTTGCCCACCATTCGTTTCTCTGGCGCCGGTTAGAGTTCTGATTAAGGGAAGCTCGGTCAAGCTGGGAGCGCAGAGTGTCTACTACGAAGAGAAGGGAGCCTACACCGGTGAGATTTCGCCGTTAATGCTCGTCGAACTATGTGAATACGTCATCATCGGACACTCGGAACGGCGGCAGTATTTCAGCGAGACCGGCGAGATTATTGATAAAAAAATGAAGGCGGCGGTTGAAAGTGGGCTTAAGCCCATTCTCTGTATCGGGGAAAGATTGGAGGAGAATGAGGCGGGAAGGACGGAAGAGGTCTTGACCCGTCAGCTTATGGCATCTTCTGACCGCCTGTACTATCTCGGTGGACTCGTTTTAGCCTATGAGCCGGTCTGGGCTATTGGTACCGGCAGGTCGGCTACCGGCGCGGAGGCGAATGAGACTATCGGTTTTATTCGGCAGCTAATCCATCACCAGCACGGCAGCGAAATTGCCGATAGCGTTCGTATTCTGTACGGCGGCAGTGTCACCGCAGAGAATATCGCCGAATTCATGAGACAGCCTGAGATTGACGGTGCTCTTATCGGCGGAGCCAGTCTGAAGGCCGATGACTTCCTGAGCATAGCCAAACAGACCTCGGAGATAAGAGGTCTTGCCTGATGGCATGAAGCGCCTGGTCGCTATAGTTGGACCCACCGGTATCGGCAAGAGCCGTTTAGCTCTCCACCTGGCCGGCCTTTTCCACGGAGAGATTGTGAGTGCTGATAGTCGGCAGGTATACCGCTACTTGGATATCGGCACGGCTAAACCGGGTCCTCAGGAGCTTTCCCGGGTGCCTCACCACTTGATTGATATCATTAATCCCGACGACGATTTCAGCCTGGCTCAGTATCAGGAATTGGCTTATCAGGCTATTGAAGACATTCAAAGGCGTAACCGGTTGCCCTTCCTGGTAGGGGGTAGTGGCTTGTACGTGAAGGCGGTACTGGAAGGCTGGCAAATACCCAGGGTTTCGCCTGACCCCGAATTCAGGTATAATATTGAGAAGAAGGCAGGTGAAAGCGGTATTGACGAGCTTTATCAGGAGCTTGTCAGAGTTGACCCTGATACGGCACGGAAGATTGACCGCCGCAATGTGCGCCGGGTGATAAGAGCGCTCGAGGTGCACGCGAAAACGAAAAAACCGTTTTCTCAACTCGGATATAAGGAAGCTCCTGCTTTTAATTCATTTATTATCGGCTTGACGGCCGACAGGGCTGAACTATATCGTATGGTTGACCGGAGAGTCGATGAGATGATAGAACGCGGCCTCGTCATTGAGGTGGAAAATCTATTGAAAATGGGGTATGATTTTAAATTACCAGCCATGTCTGGTATTGGTTACAGGCAGGTCGGGCAGTTTCTGAAAGGTGAAATGACCCTGGAAGGTGCCAGGCGGAAAATAAAGACGGAAACACACCGGTTTATCCGGCACCAGTATGCCTGGTTCCGGCTTACGGATGATAGGATACATTGGTTTGACATAGAGCGCCAGGAAGATATAGAGATAGAAAGGGCGCTGGTTGAGTTCTTAAGAGGTGCCTAGAAGAGACGGGAGATAGATAGCACATGGATTTTACCAAGATGCAGGGTGCTGCCAATGACTATGTATTGGTAGAGACTGTTGACACACAGCGTGAATGGTCAAAACTGGCGATAGCCATGTGTGACCGGCACCTTGGTATTGGTGCCGACAGCCTGTTATTGCTGCTGCCTTCGGATAAGGCTGATTTTCGCATGCGTATCTTTGACGCTGATGGCTCCGAAGCTGAAACCTGTGGCAACGGGATAAGGTGCCTGGCTAAATACGTTTTTGATAAAGGTCTAATTAGCTCCGGCGTTGACGAGATAACGGTAGAGACGTTAGCCGGTATCAGGAAAATCAGGTATGAGAAAAAAGATGGTAAGCTGGTAAAAACATGGGCAAACATGGGCAAACCTGAATTCAGCGCCGTCCGGATTCCGGTAGTCATAAAGCCGGGAGAGGGTGGTGTAGTTGACATAAAATCAATGTTGTGCTACAAGGTAAATGTGGATGGCGTAGACCTGGCACTCAACTGTATCTCAATGGGGAACCCGCATGCCGTTCATTTTTGCCGGGAACCGGTGTCTGTTTTTCCGCTATCCAGAATCGGGCCGCAGGTAGAAAAACTGCCGATATTTCCCAACCGGGTAAACTTTGAAGTTGCCCACGTGCTGAGCGTAGAGCACCTGGAAGCTCGCGTCTGGGAGAGGGGAGTGGGGGAAACGATGGCCTGCGGCAGCGGTGCCTGTGCCATAGCTGTTGCCTCAAGATTGCTCGGTCATACCGGGCCTAAAGTGGACATTAAACTCCCCGGCGGTACACTGGATGCCGAGTGGAACGGTGATGGTGAGGTGATTCTGGGTGGGCCGGCGGAAACGGTCTTTGAAGGAAAATGGACGGATTGAGGGGTGATAAATGAAAGTATCGCAAAGAATTGAAAAGCTAAAGCCATACCTGTTTGTCGAGATTACTCAGAAAATAGCCGAGAAGCAGGCTAAAGGTGAGGAGATAATCAGCTTTGCCATAGGTGACCCTGATATCCCGACTCCACCCCACATACTTGACAGGCTCTGTCGGGAGGCTCAGGACCCGGCAAACCATCGCTATCCGGAGTCGGCTGGTTTGCCTGAATTGTGCCAGGCTATAGCCAGGTGGTATCAAAGTCGATTCGGCGTATCCCTTGACCCCGAAACAGAGGTGCTGCCGCTTATAGGTGCCAAAGAGGGAATTGGCCATATTGCCTTTTGTTATATTGACCCGGGAGATACCGCTCTGGTGCCGGACCCGGCTTATCCGGTCTATTCAATAAGCACCATGTTAGCCGGCGGGACGCCTTACTATATGGCGCTTAGAGAGCAAAATGGTTTTCTTCCTGATTTAAGCAGTATTCGTGACTATACTCTGCAAAGAGCCAGGCTCCTGTGGATAAATTATCCCAATAATCCCACCGGTGCCGTCGCTGAGCTTGATTTTTTCAACAGGGTAGTTGAATTTGCCAGTCGATATGATATCGCTGTCTGCCACGATTTCCCGTATTCAGAGGTGGCCTTTGATGGGTATCAGACGGTAAGTCTTATGCAGGCGGATGGAGCCAGGGATATCGGCGTGGAGTTTCACTCACTCTCCAAGAGCTATAATATGACCGGCTGGCGGATAGGCATGGTGGTCGGTAATGCCGGGATGGTGGATGCCTTAAGGAGACTGAAATCTAATCTGGATTCGGGAATCCCACAGGCTATTCAATATGCGGCTATCGAGGCATTAACCGGTCCTCAGGACTGTATCGCCGAACATAATGCCATTTACCAGAGGCGCCGCGACCTTATCACTGAAGTATTAGCAAGTGTTGGCCTTGAAGTCACGATACCCAAGGCAGGCCTGTACGTATGGGCCAGGGTCCCTGAAGGTTATGACTCGGTGGATTTTACGGCTAATTTATTGGACCAGGTAGGGGTGGCGGTTACTCCTGGAGTTGGTTACGGTCGAAGTGGTGAAGGTTATGTCAGATTGTCCCTGACTATCCCGGATGCGGCGCTGGTAAAGGGTCTATCGCGGCTATCGGGATGGCGAAACACTCGACGCCTGACACTCAAGAAGTAGCTTGACATAATCTTATTATCTAAGGAGAAAATTATCACCAGAAACGCAATTCTCACCAAGGCCGCGCCGGAACGAGCCCTTTTATTAGCCGTGGCTTTCAAGGGAAGCAGGGGGAAACAGTCAGCCGAGAATTCAATAGAAGAGCTGACGCAACTGGCTGGTGCCGCCGGGGCTAAAGTCGTCGGCAAGATTGTCCAGCAGCTGCCGGTACCATCCAGTGCTTATTACGTTGGTAAAGGCAAGCTGGAAGAAATTTTGGCCCTGAGGGACAGTGCTGATTATACTGTCATCATTCTTGATGATGAGCTTTCCCCAAACCAGCAGCGGAACCTGGAAGAAGCTCTCAAGGTAAAGATAATTGACCGCGCCGCGCTGATCCTGGACATCTTTGCCAGGCGTGCCCGCACCCACGAAGGCCGTTTGCAGGTAGAGCTGGCCCAGCACCAGTATCTTCTGCCTCGCCTGACCGGGCAGTGGAGCCATCTGGAAAGGCTCGGTGGCGGTATCGGCACCAGGGGTCCCGGTGAATCTCAGCTGGAGACCGACCGGCGCCTGATACGCCGCAAGATACAGCATCTCAAGGAACAGACCGAGAAGATAAAAAAACACCGCGCGCTGTACCGGCAAAAACGGAAAAAGAGCGGTATGCCTGTAGTAGCCTTGGTTGGCTATACCAGCGCCGGTAAAAGCACCTTGCTTAATGCCCTCTGTCAGGCGGAAGTTTTCACGGATGACAGGCTCTTTGCTACTCTTGACCCGACCACCCGGCGGTTGCCTCTTCCTGATAAGAATTTGGTGCTTATTACCGATACCGTTGGCTTTATCCGGAAGCTCCCGCCGACCATTATCAGCGCTTTCCGGGCAACCCTCGAGGAGTTGTCCGAGGCCAGCCTGCTGGTTCATGTGGTTGACCTGGCTTCACCGGATGCGTCGGAGCAGTGCCGGGCAGTAGAGGAAATTCTTCGTGAGCTGGAGCTTGAGGACAAACCGCGGATTACGGTGCTGAATAAGATTGATTTGCTGCTGGACAGCGGCAGGAACTGGGATGAGCTGGCCGCTATGGAATATCTTTCCGGCATGGCTGAGGCGGCGGAGATAAATACGGTGCTCATCTCAGCTGCGAAAAAGTGGGGATTAACCGGCCTGCTGGAACTGATAGGTAAGAACATAATCGGGGACAGTGTAAACTAAGTTTACATAATATGTAAATGGAATCAGGTCCGCTTTTTGCCATACTCACGGCAGCATCCTTTGCGGTAACTCAGATACTTGTCAGGAGAGCGACATATCTGTCTGATGAGTCCTTTACTCCGTTAGCGGTTTCCATGCTGGTAGGTACACCCATTTTCGTCTTGCTGGTGACTTTTTCGGGAGAATGGCAGGAATTGCGGTCGTTCACATGGCAGCAATTCGCTTTACTCGGCACTGCCGGGTTGATTCACCTTATTATTGCCAGATACTTGTTCTTTAACAGCACCCGCATTATCGGTGCCAATCCCACCGCGGCTATCACCAGGACCAGCGTTATATTTTCGGTTATCCTGGGCGTCGCTTTTTTGGGGGAGTCGGTTACGGCACAACAGGTAATCGCTGCCTTAATGATTATGTTCGGGGCAGTGCTGACCACCACTGAAATAACCCGTACAACTTTTAAGATATCGACGCGGGGTCTTTTTATGGGACTCGGCACGGCCCTCTGCGCCGCGGGGTCGGCAGCGTTAATCAGGCCGGTGATGACCGAGACCGACGCCGTTTATGCGGCCACCTTTGTTATGTACATGACCGCCTTTATTGTAATAATGGTTATACTCTTATTTCGCCGGCAGCAGCGCGGTTATGTTCTGCAGCAGGGTCGCGGTACTTTTCTTATGTTATCATTTGGAGCCGTCTTTCTGGTTATCGGCCATATATTCCGTTTTTCCGCTTTGCAGTACAGTCCGGTTAGCATTGTGCAGCCGCTTACGGCGACTATCGTCATTTTTGTCCTTTTGTTCTCCTGGATGGTCAACCGCAGGATAGATGTCTTTAACTGGAGGGTTATCGCTGGAATAGTAATGGTTCTGGCGGGTGTTTTCCTGATATATGATTGATGTTTTTTACCCTCGAAAAAATGACGCGCTGAAATCAAAATTTAGCCCCCTGAAAATACTTCTGAATGGTTTTGTACGTTTAAAGTAGAATTGGACTGGTTTTTCTCCTTAAATATCTTTGTCATTGCTTATTTTATCGGTCT
>JAUWYU010000074.1 GCA_030615655.1 Dehalococcoidia bacterium | reverse complement strand
CTTGAGACATTTATCGGTATTGATTTTATAAGCCACGTTAACCTCCTTTAACGTATAAAAGCATGAATCTAATTTAACTATGCTGGTTCATCATATCCTTCGTCCGGCCACATACTCCAGTTCATTCTCTCTCTGGCTTCCTTGGGCAGTACCTGCCTGTATGATTTTTCGGTGTGCGAGGGGCCCTGATTGACCTCGATGAATATCCAGGGTCTCTCTGTCTTGATAGGTCTCCAGGGAGCATGGATGAAATTCGGCGGGATATAGATGCACGTTGTCCTGTTGAATACGTGCCTTTCCAGCTCCGGGCCCATGTACATCTCCACTTCTGCGCCCAGGTCCATCGGGTCATCCGGGTTCGTTCCGATGTGGAACAGGAGTTCGGCATCTTTGTGTATGTGCGGCGGGTGTCCGGCATACTTGTACTCGCCGAGTGGGGCAGCAAAGCCGGGCATCACCCAGTGAATCAGGTAGAAGTGGCTCCCTTTAACAACGCTGTCTTCCATGCGTGCCATGACCGGACGGCGCTCGTTCGGCCATCGCGAGGGGTCGTGTTCAATGAAATACTTCCCGTATTTTGTTTCAGCCATTTCTATCTATCCTCCTTCCTTATGCTTGTCAGCATACTATCGTAATACCCGCTGACTGTCAAGAATAGATAAGGGGGAGCTATTCGCCCCCCCTGTTAGTTTAATATGTATCTGATTGAGCTTCCCTTTTCATGAGCTTCATGTCTTCGGTGGGTGAAATTGCGGTCTTACGAGTAAAACCGGCACTGTAGAGGCACTGAGAATGCGGTCGACCGTGCTTCCTCGCACCCAGCGTCTGAATCCAGAGTCTCCGTGAGTCGCCATGATAATAAGGTCTATCTCCTTGTCTTTGGCTAGATAGTCGGCAATAACCTCGGCAGGTTTCCCCGTAAGAACTTCTGATTTTACAGTTATATCGCTTAAGTTGCACTGGCTGGTTACTTGGTCACAATAGCTTCTCGCCATATTTATGCCGTCCTGTTCAATGTGATGGCGCTCATCAGGGTCGAACTGGCGTTCGAGGTTATCCCTCACGTGTAAAGGCTCAACGATGCGAATAAACACGATTTCTCTAACGTTGGATACCTTGGCGAACCATTCTACATAAGGGAGCACGCATTCGGCCAGCTCCGAACCATCCAGCGGCACCAGTATCTTCGTATACATCTTCAGTCCTTTCTTATGACATTCACTGAGATAATTTTACCATATATGCAGAACGGTAGGCGATGGGTGGTATTATCAATTTTACATATATTTTGGCTTTACTCCACCTGCCCCCCCCGACGGTGGTGATCGCTTCCCGCCCCAGCTTGCCCGCCGTAGCTCTCGCCTGCCAGAGCTCCAGAGGAGCGGCGAGCAGGTTAGCGTAGGCTGGCCGCCCTCGCATCATAGACTGCTTATCCCGTAGTTCCCCCCCAAAAAAGGGGAGTAGCCAGCGGAGAGGGGCGTAAGCCCCTCTTTCTATATCTTCCCCCTCTCCTGTGATACCTCTTTAAAAAAGGGGAGTGCGAAGTGAGAGGGGGCACTAGCCCCCTCTCAAAAATATCTCCCCCTCTCCAATCAAACTATCTCCCGACTTAATCCTATCTCACTGATTGGAGAGGGGGACACAGGGGGTGAGGTAAATATAATACCCCCTCCCTTGCTTTCCCCCCTCCCCACCACAACAGTTGTAATAACTCGCCAGTTTTGATATTGTTCTTAAAGACAGACATACCATCAGCAGGAGAGCCGTTACATGCAGGAGACAGGCGGTATAGTCGGCAGGCTGAGCGAGAGAGGCTATCGTCTGACACCTCAGCGCTTGATGATTCTCTCGGCTATAGAAGGCAGTCGTGACCATATCAGCGCCGAGGAAATCTACGCCCAGGTGGCTGCCAAATACCCCCATGTCAATATCTCAACCGTCTACCGCACGCTGGAGTTATTAAAGAAGCTCGGTATGGTATATGAGATTGACCTGGGAGAGGGGCGTATCAGATATCACGCGGAGGGAAGCGGACATCATCATCACCTTGTCTGCCAGGATTGCGGGACGGTGATTGACATTGATGAATCGACCCTGTCTTCTCTCAGGGATGTTCTATTTCGTGATTATGCCTTCCGGGCCGAGCTGAGGCACGTGGCTATCTTCGGTTTCTGCAGGGAGTGTCGAAAGAAGAAATCCAGAGGGGGAGAGTAAACTGATGCCCCGTAAGAGTAAGGAGGAATGGGTAAAGGATGTCCTGGAGCCGGCTCTAAAGCGTTCTCCGGAAAGGCAGCCCGGATTCAGCCTTACCTCGGGCACTGAGATTCAACCCTTATATACCGGTGAAGACCTGCAGGGGATTGACCCGGAAGAATCGCTGGGTTACCCGGGAGACTATCCCTTTGGCCGCGGTATCCAGCCCACCATGTACCGGGGGCGGTTATGGACGATGCGGCAGTATTCCGGCTTTGCCTCGGCCGGGGAATCAAACCGCCGCTACCGCTACCTTCTGGAGCAGGGACAGACGGGACTCAGTATTGCCTTTGACCTGCCCACCCAGATTGGCTATGATTCCGACCATCCCCTGGCCCGGGGCGAGGTGGGTAAGGTGGGTGTGCCCATCGATACCCTCCGTGATATGGAGGCGCTCTTCCAGGGAATACCTCTGGACAGGGTGAGCACTTCCATGACCATTAATGCCACCGCCCCGGTACTGCTCGCCATGTATATTGCCCTTGCCCGGCGGCAGGGGGTAGACGTGGCCAGGCTTGACGGGACTACCCAGAATGACATCCTTAAAGAGTACATCGCCCGGGGTACCTATATATTTCCCCCTGAGCCATCTTTAAGGTTGACTACCGATATTTTTGAATACTGCGGTCAAAATCTACCCCGCTGGAACACCATCAGTATCAGCGGTTACCATATCCGTGAAGCCGGCTCTACCGCCGTGCAGGAAATCGCCTTTACGCTGGCCAACGGCATTGCCTATGTCCGGGCGGCTATTGACCGGGGGCTGAATGTCGACGACTTCGCCAGCCGTCTTTCTTTCTTTTTTGACGCTCACAACAACCTGCTGGAAGAAGTGGCTAAGTTCCGGGCGGCCAGGCTCCTCTGGGCGAAAATAATGAAGGAGCGGTTCGGTGCCGGAGAGCCCCGTAGCTGTATGCTTCGCTTTCATACCCAGACGGCCGGCTGCTCGCTGACGGCCCAGCAGCCCTACAATAATATCGTCAGGGTGGCCTTTCAGGCACTGGCCGCTGTGCTCGGCGGCACGCAGTCGCTCCACACCAACTCTTATGATGAGGCTTACGCCACCCCCGCCGAGGAGGCCGTAACCACGGCTTTACGCACGCAGCAAATTCTGGCCTACGAGAGCGGCGTCGCCGATTCGGTAGACCCGCTCGGTGGCTCATGGATGGTGGAGTCTCTGACCCGCAGCCTCGAAGAGGCGGCCAGGCGGTATATTGATGAAATCGATTCCCGGGGGGGTGCTCTGGCGGCCATTGAAAAGGGTTTCCAGCAGCGTGAAGTCCAGGAAAGCTCCTACCGTTACCAGAAGGAAGTGGAAGCGGAAAGCCGGGTCATCGTGGGCGTGAATAAATTTGTCGCGCCTTATTCAAAGATAGAAGGACTCCTCCGCGTTAATCCTGAGGAGGAGAAGAAGCAGGTAGACCGACTTAACAGGGTAAAGGAAGAGCGGGACCCCGATGACGTGGCGGCATCTCTGGAAAACCTGAAGAAGATCGCCCGAAGCCCTGAGAATACCATGCCCGCTTTCATTCGCTGTGTGGAAGCCTGTGCCACGGTTGGCGAAATTTGCGATGCCCTCCGCGAGGTATTCGGCGTCCAGAAGGAGTTCCTCATATTCTAAGTCGACTGGAGAAGATGCACAGGGAGAAGCCGTGATTAAGCGAGTTCACCATATAGGTATTGCCGTAAAAGACCTTAAAGAGAGCGTGGCCCTCTTCGAGTGCATACTGGGATTAAAACCCGTCTCTATCGAGGATGCCCCGTGCCAGAAGGTGAGCGAGGCTATTTACGAGGTTGGTGATGGCATGGAGATTGACCTCCTTGAGCCGACCGGACCGGAAAGCGCTGTCGCCAGATTCCTGGAGAAGCGCGGTGAAGGTCTTCATCATATTTGCTTCGAGGTCGATGATATTGATGCCGAGCTGAAAGCGATGGAGGAGAAAGGTGTCCAGCTTATCGACCGGCAGGGAAGAGACGGGGTGGCCGGAAAAATCGCCTTCCTCCACCCCAGATCGGTCAACGGGGTGCTTGTTGAGCTTGTCCAGCCCGGAAGCGGGGGGAGTAACAACCCGTGAGCCGGAAAAAGATACGGGTGCTGGTGGCCAAGCCGGGTCTGGACGGACATGACCGCGGCGCCAAGGTAGTGGCGCGCGCCCTTCGCGATGCCGGCATGGAGGTAATCTATACCGGTATACGCCAGACTCCGGAGATGATTGTCCAGACAGCCCTACAGGAGGATGTCGATGTCATCGGGCTGAGCTGCCTCTCCGGGGCCCATATGGAGCTCTTCTCAGAAGTTGTCGAGCGGCTCAAGCAAAAAGGGATGGGCAGCGTTCTGGTGGCCGCCGGTGGCATCATCCCCGAGGACGATATCCCCGCCCTGGAGAAAATCGGCATCAAGGCTGTCTTCGGTTCTGGTGCGCCTACTACGGAAATCGTTAGTGCTATTGAAAAGCTGGTAAAAGGGACATAACAGAAAGTTAAGTGAGATGAAGTTCATCATTAAAGAGCTTGATAGCAGCATGGTCGGGGACATACACCGGATTGACAACGAGTCTGATATCGATTCCAAGCTCGTCCTGTGCCTGGAGGACAACCGGCTGAGCTATACTACCATCGGTGTTCCTCATCGTACCAAGCGTTTCCCACATGATGAGTACGAATATACGTCCTATCCAGATGACCCAGAAAAAACGGCTTTCCTTGCTTACGTCGATGAACAGGTTGCCGGAGAGATAATCCTGCGTAAAAACTGGAACAGGTTTGCCTTGGTTGAGTGGATCGGTGTTGACCGTCGGTTCCGGAGGATGGGAATCGGTCGGGCGTTGATATCGCGTGGCCTGCAGTGGGCTAAGGATAATAATCTCCCGGGTATCATGCTGGAAACACAGGATAACAACGTGGGGGCATGTCGATTTTACGAGAGCTGCGGATTCGTTCTGCGGGGATTTGACACCGGTCTGTACGGGGGGGCAAATCAGTATAAAGAGGAAATCGCATTGTTCTGGTATCTCATGCTCGACTCCGCCGCGGGGCCGGTTTAAGAAGGTGGAATAGTTAGCCTGTACTGTGACAGCTATATTGCCTTACCTACAATGTCTAGCAGTTGTCTTTGTTAAGATGCTGCCAATGCAGCCTTAATTTCTCCAATCACGTACTCAGATGTTTCCTGAGACAGGCTTGCTTCCAGAGCTTGTTTTGCTTGGCTACCGCCAATCCTGCCTAGTGCCCAGGCGGCGTGACCGCGAATCAGTTCATCCGGGTCCTGCATTGCCTGAATCAATGCCGGGACGGCTCCCTTACTGCCCTGATTACCCAGGGCTATCGCTGCATTTCTGCGGATGTACCGTTTGTCATTGATATAGTTAATTGCCAGTAAGTTATACATTCTATGATATTGCTCGTTGGTAATGTTCAGCAGTCTCTCCAGGTGAAAATCATCAGCAATATATTCCAGATACGCGTTTGGTGGTAGCTTTGCCTTGAGTTTAGCCTGATTGCGGGGACATACCTGTTGACAGACATCACAGCCAAAAACCCAGGTACCCATGCCCTCTCTCAGCTCGAGGGGCAATACCTCTTGCCCCTGTCCGAAGTATGACCCTGGTATGGCGTAAGTATTGAAAGTTACGCAGCGGTAGGGATTCATCCTGAGTGGCTCATAAAGAGCCCCAGTTGGGCAGGAATCAATACATAAAGTACATTCCTCAGGACACCTGACATCTAATGTCGGTGTGTCATATTCAAGTTCTTTATCTATCGCCAGTGCAATGATGTTGATAAAGGAGCCGATACCTTCGGTAAAGGCAAAACAGTTTTTACCGTAGTTCGTTGCTCCGGCGCGGGCACCCGAAGGCCGACATGGTAATCCTAGCCCCACGCGGCAACCCTGGCTCCCCAGAAACTCTCCCAGTAAGCGATTACGTGCCTGATGAATGGGCTGAGGTGGGAAACCGCCCCAGGATTGATAGAACCGCCCGACCTTGCCCACCATATTCTTGGGATAGGAGTGCCTGTAGTAGTCATGGACAAGTACCACTATCGAACGAGCTTCAGGAAGTATGTTTCTTGGGTCAGCTGCCCTCAGTAAATGTGATGCTATCCAGTCGTACATATGCGGGCGCTCGCTTAATTCTTTTTCTAGAAGAGGAAACCTGTCGGCAGTGGTAAAACCTACCCGGTCAAATCCTAGGCAGAGGGCGTATTCTTTAATATCCGAACTCAGTGACAATGTGTACCTGCCTTTTAGCTTCTGTTACCAATAACATCTTCGCTGCCTGGCTTCAGATATTCTAGACGATTAGATTGGATTTGTCGATTGAACGGGAGAGCAGAAAAAGCGCCGCAACCAGACTGTTAACCAGACCCATGAAACCCATATCACTGCCTCCTGTAACGCTTTGCCATTAGTATATTATTAACTCGCAGGCATGTCAAGACTGGCCCGTTTGACAAAGTGTACTCCATCCCATAAATTAAAGATAGAGAAATACGAGCATATAAGGAGGATTACCGATTATGGAATGGGGAATGGCCAACCGTCTGGCACAGTTAATTCCATCGGACGGACGCTGTCTCTTTCTGCCCGTTGACCATGGCTATTTTCAGGGCCCGACACGGAAACTGGAAGAGCCGCGCAAAACTATTGAGCCGCTGCTTCCCTATGCTGATGCCATCTTCATCACCAGGGGGGTGGTGCGCTCATCGGTAGACCCGGACAACACCAGGCCCATTATCCTCCGGGTATCCGGCGGCACCAGCATGGTCGGGGCCGACCTGGCTAATGAAGGTATTACCACCGACATTGACGAGGTTATCCGGCTGAATGCCTCGGCGATGGGTCTTTCTATCTTTGTCGGCACCGACTACGAGAAGGATTCGCTGCTGAGTCTGTCCAAGCTGGTTAATGAAGGTGAAAGGTACGGTATTCCCGTCATGGCGGTAAC
>JAUWYU010000042.1 GCA_030615655.1 Dehalococcoidia bacterium | reverse complement strand
TGGACGCAAGAATCCACCAAGTAGTAGCCTGCCGCGACTAGAGGTGCTCATTAGGAGTGGTGGTGGTGGCGAAGCCACGGGTATAGGTATTGTCGACTGGGCAAGGAAGGTTGAGGAGCTGGGAGCCGGCGAGATATTGCTCACCAGCAAGGACGCCGACGGCACCAAGGAAGGCTACGACCTGGAAATGACCAGGGCCGTTGCCGAAGCCGTGGCTATTCCGGTTACAGCCTCAGGTGGGGCCGGTACACTGGAGCACCTTTACCAGGCAGTAGCCGAAGGTAAAGCCTCGGCGGTCCTGGCGGCTTCTATCTTCCACTTTGGCGAAATATCAATACCTCAAGCCAAGCAATATCTTAAAGAAAAGGGCATACCTGTAACCCTATAGGAAAAACGGAAGGAGAAATAAAAAATGAACTTACAACGCCCCAACGCTAATGATGCCACCCGAACCGCCAATCGCTCTCGCAGTGTCGTGCCGATGAGTGGCCTCTGCACCCGCTGTATCGACGGCTGCACCGGCAACTGCGAGGTGTTCAAGGCGACCTTCCGCGGTCGGGAGCTAATCTATCCCGGGCCCTTCGGCGAAATCACTGCCGGCGGCGATAAGGACTACCCGATTGATTACTCACATCTTAATATACAGGGCTATGCCTTGGGTGCCAGGGGACTCCCCGAGGGAGTAATCGGCGACCCCGACACGGCCACTTTCCCATCGGTAAACACCGAGACCGACTACGGCTGGGACATCAAGGTTAAAATGAAAGTGCCTATCTTTACCGGCGCCCTGGGTTCTACCGAGATGGCCCGTAAAAACTGGGAGCACTTCGCTATTGGTGCCGCTATCAGTGGGGTTACCCTGGTCTGTGGCGAAAATACTTGCGGTATCGACCCTCAGCTTGAGCGTGATGCCAGGGGTAAAGTTATTTCGGCGCCGGATATGGATCGCCGCATCGAAACCTACCGCCGCTACCATCAGGGATACGGTGAAATCCTGGTCCAGATGAATGTTGAGGATACTAGGCTCGGTGTCGCTGAATACGTCCATAAGAAGCACGACCTGGAAACGATTGAGCTTAAATGGGGGCAGGGCGCCAAGTGTATCGGCGGTGAGATTAAAGTCAACAGCCTGGAGCGAGCGCTGGAGCTCCAGAAACGCGGCTACATCGTTACGCCTGACCCGTCAAATCCGGTTAACCAGGCGGCTTTCAAGGATGGCGCTATCACGGAGTTCGAACGACACAGTCGCCTTGGTTTTATTGATGAAGATGATTTCTATGCTGAAGTCCAGCGACTGCGAGACCTGGGATTCAAGCGCATTACCCTGAAAACCGGTGCCTACGGCCTGCGCGAGCTCGCTATGGCTATCAAGTGGAGCTCACGTGCTAGGATTGACCTGTTGACGATAGACGGCGCCCCCGGCGGCACCGGCATGAGCCCCTGGCGCATGATGGAGGAGTGGGGCATGCCGAGTCTCTACCTGCACGCCGCAGCCTATGAGTTCTGCCAGAAACTGGCGGAGAAAGGTGAAAGGGTGCCTGATATTGCCCTGGCCGGCGCCTTCAGCACCGAGGACGGCGTCTTCAAAGCTATTGCCCTCGGCGCGCCCTTTGTCAAAGCCGTCTGCATGGGCCGGGCCCTGATGATTCCAGGCATGGTCGGCAAGAATATCGAGCGGTGGCTGAAAGACGGCAAACTGCCGAATACCGTCAGTCGGTTTGGCTCAACGCCGGAAGAAATTTTCGTCAACTACGAGGATGTCAGGAATATCGTCGGTGCTGGCGAAATGAAGAATATCCCGCTGGGAGCCGTCGGTATCTACAGCTACAGTGAAAAGCTCAGGGTAGGCTTACAGCAGCTGATGGCCGGTGCCAGGTGCTTCAGCCTCCCGGCCATTACCCGAAAAGAGCTCATGTCCCTGACCGAAGAATGCGCCAAAGTCACCGGCATACCTTACCTGATGGACGCCTACCGCGAAGAGGCGATGGAGATTCTTAATAGCTAGAGCTGTGGTTTGAATATAAAATTAACGGGTCCTGATGTTTCGGGACCCGTTTTTCACATCTTCTGCTTGAACTTCTACAACATGGGGACGGTATCGTTTTCTGGGTCCATTTGCCTGAAAACCACTGAACCACTGCATTACTAATAGCACATGACTAATTTACTATTTACACCGTGCGTCTGGTCAATCACAATTAAATTACAGTTATTATTGGGGTCCTGTACCCAAAGTCAGGAGCTCAGCTATTGGCTATTGAGAGACTGGTAATTCTCCAAAGCCGACTGAGGGGTGTGAAGATGAAGGGAGAGGCAGGGACCTCGCTTATTGAAACGCTGGTGGCGCTCGCTCTACTGGGCATTATCGGCGTGGTCTTTTTAGGAGCTCTGGCTACGAGTTCAAATGCGCGTGCGCTTGCCGATGAACACGCCTCCGCCAGAATCCTCGCCGAATCCCAGATGGAGTATATCAAACAGCAGGCTTACGCCTTTTCATATAATGCTTCCCCCACAATATCCGCTAAATACGCCGGCTATTCAACTCATATTGATGTTGATAACATGCGCAATGGCCATATTCAGAAGATAACGATAACAATCAACCACCGCAGCAAGGATGTAACTATTCTGGAGAGCTATAAGGTGAGGCGACCCGATGATTCTTCATAAACTGCGCTCAATATCAAAAAACCAGAAGGGTTTTACTCTAATTGAGACAATTGCCGTCCTGGCCATTGTCAGTCTCATTGGTGCCGGGATAACCATGGCAACCATACAGATTCTTAACCAGGGGGCGCGTAATAGCGACTACACGACTGCCAGCCGGCATGCTATGAACGCTATCTACTGGATTAGCCGGGATGCCCAGATGGCGCAGACCATAGTGCCTGATGGAGGGACTTCCGGTTTCCCGCTAATCTTAAGGTGGACCGAATGGGACAATTCCGAACATCAGATTGACTATTCTATAGAAGACGGTAAGCTCAGGCGGAATTATTCCGGCGGCGGGTCAAAGTTAGTGGCTGAGTATATCAACTCAGTGGCCGAAAATTCTACCTGTGAGGTCACCGGAGGAGTGCTTACCCTGACCATGACTGCTACTGTTGGCGATGGCTCAAGAGCCGTTACCGTCACTAAAGTACGCGAAATTACCCCGCGCCCCGGTTTGTAAAAGAGATGATTAAGAAAGTAAAAACTGGCTTACTTAAACGCCTGCGTGAGGAGAAGGGACAGGCTCTCATTATGGTCCTGGCCTTACTGATGATAGGCAGCCTAACTCTTCCGCCTGTCTTGTCTCATATAAGTACTGCACTTAAAACCGGACAGGTATACAAGTCGAAGACAGATGAACTATATGCGGCTGATTCCGGTATTGAAGACGCCCTCTGGCAGATACAGTATGACCGTCTGGCGATATTATTCAGCGAGCCAGCTTATGACACCTATGACTACAGTACGGTCTGGTCATACAGTTTATCCGAGCCGATAAATAATTTGACGGCTAACGTAAGCATCCAGAACGTCTGGATTCCGAAGGATGTGACGCCGCTGAGCCCGGCCGAAGCCAGGAGCATCATTGAGTCGAACAAGCTGATGGTAGCCGGCACTGCTCCCGGGGGGACGAGCTACCAGATAAAGGTAAACTTCTATCCCGATGAGGGCGAAGAAGATGATTTGAAGGTAAATTCGCTGGGAATATGGCTGCCGCTCGGTTTCCATTACGCCGGGAACTGCAACCTGGAAGATGACCCGGGTTCAGACAACTACTCGGAAAGCGTTACGGACTATGCCGGCGGCGAGGCCATAGTCTGGACATTCAGCCCTCCTGTTGATTTCTCATCCGTTGGCGATTTTGTAGACGGTACACCGATGACAACTGACATCACCTTTGGCTACACGTCGGACCAGCCTGGAGACACTCCGACAACCATTTCCTGGATGGTAACCAGCGGCGTTAGTGATGTCCCCCTTTCCTGGGATATCGACACCAGGATTTTCAAAGTCACCTCAGCAGCCGGCGATATCCAGATTGAAGCCTACGCGTCCCGGTGCGAGTTACGCAAAATGGGCGCTGCCATTGCCGGCGACTACCGTGCCGTGGGCAATTCCCTGATGATAGACGGCGGTGGCTCCCCGGAAGTCCGTGATGAACTGCTTGACTCTAGTGATGCCGAGATTAGTGATATACCCTCCAGTGCTGACGTGATTGCCGCCTTTCTTTACTGGTCCGGCTGGCTCGCTGCTGGTACGCCTATGTGGCAGGACGACTGCTCAAACTTTGGCGAATGGATTGCCGGCAGTTGTTGGAACATAGACTCCGGACACTTTAGAAGCCATTACAGTAGCGGGCCACAATCTACACGCTATTGCACCATGAAAGATTCCTTGGACTTAAGTTCTTATCCCTCCGGATCGGTTAGGGTCGGCTGGACGCACTGGGAAGAGTGGGACTGGCAATTGGAACCTGATGACGCTCTTATATACCAGTTCTCAGGAGACGGGGGGAATAGCTGGAGCGCTAATTTTACCGCCTTTGCCGACGACCTCTGGTGGCCTGTGTCTTATATCGATACCATTCCCGATGAGTATAAGACGAATAATTTCAAATTCAGGTTCAACCTGGAGGGGTTCGGTGGAGATGATGAGTACTGCTATGTGGACGATTTCTTCATAGCCGAGTTTAAAGCAGATGAATCTGTTATCTTTAAGATAAACGGTGACCAGGTTTACCTTGACGGCGGCGTCCCTGAGATAGACCCTTTCGGGATCGAGGAAATAACGGCCACCGAGTCATCTATACTGGACAACGATTACGGCTTTTCCTATGCCTGTAACCTTGACGTGACCAGCCTGGTCAAAGCGTTTTCTGATTTAGGCGATGAAGAAAACCATACCGGCAACGGGGAATACACCGTCGGCAGTGTCGATGCCACCACGGGGGATCTGCTGTCTTATGCTGGCTGGTCCCTTATCGTCATTTATTCCAGCCCGGAGACGGCGGGACACCAGCTCTACCTTTATGATGACTTTGCCTTTAATGGCGGCAACGAGAACCTTGATTTCGATGACGACGGTGAGCCGGGCGGTATCATCACTGGCTTCGTCGTTCCAGACCCGCCGGAAGACCTCGGGCAATATCCGAACGCGGCGACGCTGACATGCTTTGTCGGCGATGGAGATTACCAGTACTACGGCGACTATTTAAGATTTAATGGCACGAAACTCTCCGACGGCGAGGGCTCTCTGGACAACGTATGGGACTCGAAGTCAATCGGTATGGAAGAGGAGGGCGTCGATATTGATACCTTCTATGTTACCTGGGCGAGTGGCCTGCTGGAGGCGGGAGCCACCACGGCACAACTGGATATGGTATCCGGCTGGCCTGATTATGACCACTGGAACCTGATATATATTATCCTGTCCTTCCGGAGCGAGACCGTCACCGGCAGTACGGTGCACTATGTAATACATGGAACATGATGTCATTATGCCCTTGTATAGTCAACCTCTTCTCTTAGCCTGTCCCTATCCTTGGTGAGTATCTTTATCTGGTTCTTAGAGCGGAACCAGCGTACTTTATCTGTCGGCAGCTCTCCTGACTCTCCAGCGGTGGACTGTCGAATGTTAGAGTAAAAAATTCTCCCCGGCCAGCTCAAATTTTTGTAGCTACTGGCGGGGAGTTCTAACTTTTTGTCCCATTAAGTGGAGCCGGGGTTACTATAGGCAGAACTTTTTCCGTTACTTTTTCATTATTTTACTAACTCGCTGGGTTCGTGTCCGGTAAAGTAGGGGTTACTGTACAATAGGTGGAACCTTTGAATTGGTTTTTTACCTATTTGGTTAGATTAAAACAATTATAAAATTAGCTCATTAGACAGGGAGACGGGGGAGAGTCGAACTCCACCTGAAACAATGTTTTTATGCTTTGTATAATTTATGCTAGCCTAACCCTATATATAACTAGCACATTCTAAGAGGGGATAAGCCAGCCTTAGTGTCCTCCGTATACTGGAATCCCCTCTATCCTCAGCGCTTCAGCTATTTCCCCTTCGAGTTCCTTTGCCTCTTCTTTGGAAAGCGGATTGAAATGATGATACAAAGTAGGCAATAAGCATTCATGGTGTTTGTGTACTACGCGGGAAAACAGAGGGCCTTTTCTGTTCCGCTTACCTTTTGCATGCTCTTCAAACCTAATGCTTGGTGTTTTTGAGGTTTCTCCAACATATAAACCATAACCAGGGATTTTCGCATTCAGCTTAGATAGTAAAATGATATAAAGATTATGCTTCCCAGTTGTTTGAGGTGTGAACATGTGTGTAATTTCAACAGCTCTTTCTAGCCAATCAATCGGTTCTAATCCCAACGTTTTAATAAATTCAGTTACACTTAACCATTCTGTTAAAGCCTGGCTCCTATGCTTTGGCGATAATTCTGCTAAACAGTAGCTTAAAGTCTCAAGCTCACCTTTAATGGCGGCATTATAGGCACGTTTTTCGACTTCTTTAGTTTTCCAGGAGAAAAAGGGGCGATATACTGCTCCTATAGAACACATATATCTTTCTCACAAACACATTTTCGGCACTTCTTTACCCTGGCATTTATTTAGCTATTTAATTAGAACTTCTTATAAAATAAGAGTGTCGTAATCAGCACTTATATAACTTAACAAAACGTTTATAAGAGTAGAACTCCCCCTGATTACATAGCTAAATACATTGGTAACTGCCGGTTGTCAATTTGTAACTGATACTGATTATTACAGGCACGACAAACAGGTCGTGAAAAAATTAATCATAATCAGCCGGCTCATCCAGAAGCCCGCACGTTCCGTCGGCGCATTCATCCTTATTAAGCGTGCCACTTATCAATGGATACGCTAACTGTATGGCTATAGTCCGAAGCTTTCCATAAGGGACTTATCTCTCCGCCCACGACAATGAGATTGATCCGGTCCGGATTATGATAGGGAGCTATCAGCTCATCATCCGGAACCTTTTTCCAGGAAGCATAAGGCTCTACTCCCTGGTATGCCTGAGAGGCCACCAGCATGTCTATGTAATCGGTTTTCCAGTATTGTCCCGCAGGCATCTTGATGTTCTGCGATAACCAGCGGCAGTAATCCTGCTTGGTGGTAAAGCCCTCGTTCTCCTTCAGATTCCTGGCCACCAGCGGGTCCATTACTATAGTAGCCGCAGAATTAAGCGGCGGGATTACCGCTAGCTCGATATTTAGTTCCTCCCCTAATGTCCGGTTGGAGGCTGCTCCGGTACTGTTGATAACAGCCCATCCCCTGAAGATACTGACCACACTCTCGTCGGCCCTGAAACCTTTCCCGACATGGAAAGGCTCCCAGACGCTCGCTTCCTCATTCTCGGCAACGCACATATTATTGTAAACAAGATTACTCCCCTGAGAGCTCCACAGCGTCTTTTTAGGCTTGGCATATCCCCAGCAAATGCTCATCAATGTCCAGGCTCTGCCGATTACTGAATTTGCCTGATTCACCGGGCTGAAGGCGCCAATACCGGAGTTCATACCGATCTCATTGCGAATTGGCCCGTTTACCAGAAGCATGGCTGCAAAGGCTGTTGTCGAGGGCATAAGGGCTGATTGTCTGGTGGATGCAATAGCCAGTATCACGGGGAAATGTTCCGGCCTGGCGCCGGCCATGACGGCAATAACAGCAATATTGGAAACCGTGTACTTAACCAGTTCTCGGGTATCCATCTGGTATGATTCACCAACCACCTCGTCCGGAGAAGCGCTGGTGCCCGCGAGCATTTTCTTCACCCGCTCCTCGGTAGGAAGTATGATGGGCAATCCGTCCGTCCAGCCTCTTTCATAAAATAGACGCTGTAAATTATCTTCGGTATCCGGTTCCAGGAGTGCCTGGGGAGTGCCGGCTTTTACAGTTACAGGAGACTCAGGCTGCGACTTCTTTTCGCTTACGGGTTTTGTCAGTACGTCAATAATTTCATCGATGACAGGTTTACCGGTATACGGATCATTGCCTACAATATGACTATCGAGGACTTCAGGAGACAAACCTATCACCGGATGCGGCGTATATATGAAAGGTAAAGAAGCAGCTCTCGGATTATCCTTGGCAACGCTTTCCATCGTGTTACTTGAGACAGGAGCAACCGGGATACCATAGTTCTGTTCAAGATTGGTACTACCTCCAGCGACCGCTGAAATACAGCCCGGTCAGCCGGCTACGCCAAGGACAACGGCGTGGCCTTTTTCTTTAATTTCCTCCCAGAGGTCATTTTTATCGTCCATGAACACTTGCCCCGGTTTCCGCTTTACTATCGTGGTGACTGACGGTATGTTTTCGGTAAACCACTTCTGCAATTGCAGCATGAAATTATAGCCGCCGCCGAAACCGATATCCACCATATACACCGTTTTGTTCTCCAGTGTATCCAGCCTCTTGGCAAAAGAAGGTGAAGACGGTGCAGGCCCACCCATACCCGGCGGAGGCCCTCCCATACCCGGCGGAGGTCCTCCCGTACTCCTCTGGACTCCAGATTCAGGACTCATTACTGAAAATCGTGCTTCAATTGTCATTATTATCCTCCATTCGACTTTTCAGGGTTTAGCTGCATCCTTGATTAAAAGGGTCCCCTGCGTTCTTTAACCCAGGTTAAATCCTCTCTGGCTTTCCCCCATCCGGATTCGGCTGCACCTTTCATGGGACCATCATCACCGCCCATGCGTTTTCTCATCTCTTCCATGCGCTTCTTCATCAGCTCTTCCTGTCGTTTCATGCCTTCGGGAGTAGCATAATTGATGATCCGCTCAACAATACCCCGCAACATCTTCTCCGGGTCGGGAATAGGGAGGATGTAGAGTTGCTCTTCTTCAATCCCCTTCTTAAGTATGTGTGCCAGCTCGACAGGGTCTATTCCAAAAGAGTAATGGTAATGCATATACTCGATTGTCTTTTCATTAGTATTATAACCGGTGTTTTCCAGGTGCTTCGGCCGTGTATATGATGCTTCGGCAATATTTGAATTGATACCGCCCGGGCACAGGCAGGATACGCCTATACCGTAAGGCTTGAGTGCCTGGTAATAACTCTCCATGAGATTATTGACCGCGGCTTTGGCAGCCGAGTATGGAGCACACCCGGATGTTCCCATAAAACCTCCCATTGAGGAAGTCGTGGCGATATAACCACCCTTACCGGCCTGTATCATGCGAGGCACGAACGTGACCATGCCATTTATGACTCCGCCGAGACAAACTCCCATAACCCAATCATAGTCTTCAAATGTCGAGGCTTCAGCCGGACCAAAGGCATTGACACCTGCTGTATTGAATAAAAGCTGAGGGGGACTCCCGAATACCTTTTCTACCTCGTCGGCAGCCGCCGCATATGCCTTGCGGTCCGTAATATCCAGTTGTATTGCGTGAACTTCTACCTTTTTATCCCGGAAATACGCCATTGCCTCGTCCAGATGGTCTTGGCGGATATCCGCAATGACAATCTTGCAGCCCGCTTCTGAAAACACCTTTGCCTGACCGAATCCGGCACCGGAAGCGCCTCCGGTAATAAATAAAATTTTACCAGCAAAATCTTTCATTATTTCCTCCTTTGTACTATTTAATAGTGTAAAATGAATGGCAACCTAATGCAAATACTAAGTATTTTCCATAAATAATCCGAGTTGTGGATTTTTTCTGTATAAGGTACTATAGAATATTACGGTAGAGTAAGCATTATATTTTAACCGTTTATACTAATCATTTTACTAAGAGGCCAGATTTCTAGTACACTTAATATTAACCACATATCAAGATAACTATCAACATTAAAAATGTTTTCATATCGGAAATCTGGAAAGTTCGTTCTATAGAATATAAGTTTACCGGTCGTTGTATAAGATTCTGTAGTTCTATAGAACTCCTTATC
>JAUWYU010000019.1 GCA_030615655.1 Dehalococcoidia bacterium | reverse complement strand
ACCTTTTTGCCCTGCTCATAATCTTCAAACTCGGGAGTCTCCACAGCTTCAGGTGCATATTTCTTGAAGCCCTGTTCCCGGGAGTAAACATATCCCGGTGGGAACTCTCTAACGTCATCGGCTATTCCCACCAGTGCCTTGGCTTCGGAGGCGAAGCATAGTCGGGCGTCGCTGTGCCCGTAATAAAGTGGCTTGATACCTGCCCAGTCGCGGGCCAGAATCATCTGACCGCCGTCGGATACGGCACAGGCGAAGTCTCCATCCAGTTTTCCGGCGAACCGGATGCCGTGCTTTTTGTATAAGGCGATTACCGCCTCAGCATCAGTCATACTGCCTTTTTCCAGGTTATAGACGCGCCCGTCAATGATAGCGGCTACCTCACCGTCATAAGCATGGTGCGCACCGTCCTGGCAGGTTCCGCCCACGTTCAACTCCAGGCAGCCCAGGTTTACCGGGTCTTGTTTGTTTTCCCAGGTTTCATCCGGGCCCCGGTAATTGATTTTCTCCAGCATCTGCTTCAGCTCACCGTTGTCTTTTCCCAGAATTCCCATAATTCCTGCCATAGTGTCACTCCCTTGCTTGGAATCGCTGGTGTGGAGGTGTGGATATGTTGCTTATGCCGTCTCGAATGCCTCAAGCACCTTGATGGCCTGGAAACCATCGGCGCAGAAGGCATCGGCGCCAATTTCCTTGGCATAATCATCGGAGACAGCCGCTCCCCCGATAAGAACCTTAACCTTGTCCCTGAGGCTGTTCTCCTCCAGCGCCTTGATGACCACGCCCATTTCCACCATGGTCGTGGTCAGCAGGGCCGAGAGACCGAGGTAATCAGGCTGCTCTTCCCTGACCACGCTGACAATCTTGTCCTCCGGTACATCTATGCCCAGGTCGTTAACCTCATATCCGGCGCCCTTGAGCAGGATAGCCACAATATTCTTGCCAATATCGTGAATGTCCCCTTTAACCGTGGCTATGACGAATTTCCCCTTCGTTTCCACGTTCGAGGCCTCGAGGAGCGGGTTCAGTATGTCCATGGCGGCGCCTACAGCATCGGCGGAGGCGAGCATATCCGGTATGAAGTATTCCTTGGTGGAGAACTTCTCCCCTACAACCCGCATGCCTGCGGTTAGAGCTTGAGCAATAATCACCTCCGGCGAGATGTTGTTGACCAGGGCCGACTCCGTCAGCTCTACCACACCCGGTGTACCCGATAATGATTCGTCAATACCTATATCATCCCGGGTCTTTCTTCCCTGAATAACATTTTCCTTTATCATGTTTATGAGGTCTTCACTCATGGCTATCTTCCCTCTTGGTATACATTAAGCCTGGGCAGCAGGCCTGGAATATCCTGGAATATCCTGGCGGTGGTGTCCGGGTCTATATGCTCTACAGGCTTGGCCAGAAGCTCCTGCAGTCGTTCATAGGCTAAGGAGAATACATTATCGCTATCATCGTCGCTCTCAAATGGATAAGGCGGTGAGATTTCTCCGGTTCGCATGACCTGCCGGATATAGTTAATGAACATTTTTTGCGGTGTTGCCACTACGTCTTTTATTTGTTTCTTAATTTCGGTAAGCTCCTGTTCGTTAATCAGTGGAGATTTCAGGAAAAACTTGACCCTCTGGAAATGCGTATCATCTAGGACAGCCTGAAGCAGACAGAACACGGAATTGCCATCGAGGAGACCGAAGGCACAGTGCAGGTATTGCGGGCCGCTTAAGGTGACCACGATGTCCGAGAACAGTCTCTCTATCGATGACTGCTGGCCGGGTATCTTGGTATCGCAGACACCCGAGGTGGAATAGTTGGGTATTTTGTAGAATCTTGCCATTTGCACGCAGTCGATATTGTACTGGCTGGTCTCCACCGCACTGTAGGAATCGCCGAGAGTGTCCATCCGGGCTCTTACCGGTACGCTCCCGTAGAGTACAGGTGTCCCCTTATTCACCAGCTGGCCGAGGGTTATGCCTGCCAGGACTTCGGCATTTATTTGAGCTATAATACCGGCTTCCTTCATTGGTGCTGTGGTTCCGGCCTGTGGTGCGGAGGAAACGACAACGGGCAGTCCTCTCTGGCATATCTCCATGAAGGTCTCTGTGGTATCGTCAACGAATTGCAGAGGACTCTTGACCAGGCAGGTAATGAATGAGATGATAGGATTCTCCTTGAGCTTGTCCTGGCTACCCGCAATGAGCTCGGCCATTTTTACCACGTTGTCCAGCTGTTTCAGGCTGGTCAACCCGGACATGACGTGTTTGGTGGTGTTATTCAGGCAGGCAAAGAATTTATTGACGTCTTTATTGTCTTCGGTAATATCTTTATCCTGAATGTTGACTGTCCGTATATACCCATCGACAGTTTCCAGATGCTCACAGACATGTGCCGAGTCGCACAGGTCAGCGACGGTTCCTCGTCGCGGCAGAAATTCGGGTACTTTAATCTCTTTGGTGGGGTCAGACTTATTAGCATAGGTTGAAAAATCGACATCCAGCCAGGTATTCGTTTCCGAGCCGGTAATGTAATATACCCGTGCTTCATTACCCTTCATTACCAGGGCATTATCCGGATTTCTGGCCCCCAGTTTGACTGTCTTGGGGGCACTATCAAGAGCGTCGGCAACGAGTTTCTCCGGAATCTTCACATGCCAGCAGGGGATATCACTGCCGGAAATACTGGCTACCCCGGCGCCGTTACTTTGAAATATCTCGGCAGCCCTTTTATTAAAGCACAGGAGGCCCGGGTCTTTCAGTATCTCCATGGAGGCTTTATGAATTTGCCGGACCTGCTCGCTGGATAGTCTTTCTACAGGATTATTAACTAGAATTCCTTCTCTGGGCACCTGGTTTCTCCTCGTTCAATCAGCAGCTGTGTCGGTCAGAAATCTCTACTTATTGCCAGTCGTACCGGAGTTCAGAGCTTCGACCACGGCTACGGCTTGAAAACCGTCAGCACCGTAGCCGTCGGCACCAATGCTCTCGGCGTACTCTTCCGAGACAGGTGCTCCGCCGATAACTATCTTCACCTTGTCCCTGAGGCCGCTCTCCGTGAGCGCCTTAATAGTATCCTCCATATTCACCATGGTGCTGGTAAGCAGGGCTGATAGCCCGAGAAACTCGGGCTTCTCTTTTTTGACCGCTTTAACAATATCTTTAGTTTCAATATCATTTCCCAGGTCCTTGACTATATAGCCAGCCCCCCGCAACAGTATCGATACAATGTTCTTGCCGATGTCGTGGAGGTCTCCCTTTACCGTGGCGATAATTATCTTGCCCTTGGGCTTGACGCCGCTCCTGGTTAGTTCGGGTTCCAGTATCTCCATGGCGACTCCCACCGCTTCAGCCGAGGCAAGCATGTCGGGGATATAATACTCTTCGGCTTCGAACCTCTTGCCCACAATCTTCATCGCCGCCGTAAGTCCCTGGTTGATTATATCCTGTGCATCTACACCTGAGATGAGGGCTTCCTCGATAAGTTCACTCATCCCTGGCTGGCCCACCATATCTTCGTCCAGACCTTCATCATCCTTGGTTACTCTACCCTGAATAACACTTTCGCGAATTAAATCTATTATGTCTTCTGGCATTTTTCTCTCCAAATATGTCAGTCCACGATACCTTTTATCTCTGATAATATCCGGCTCCTTACTGTATCGGGTAGGCCGCCGGTATGGCTGTCTAAAATCGTTCGTACCTTTTCAGAAGCCATTTCCCAGGTAGTCTTCTTTCCCCTGGCTTCCCAGACCTCACGGCTGTTCCGGTCGCTCAGGGAGGGTTGATAGTGCTCCTGACGCATGAAGCGCCGGGTATGCTTGGCGGTGACAAAGTTACCGCCCGGTCCGACTTCCTTGATAATGTCAAAGGCCAGTGTTTCATCATCCACTCTAATGCCCTCAACCGCCCTCATCACCATGCCCAGTATCTCGTTGTCAATCACGTATTTTTCATAGCAGGCGGTCAGAGCAAATTCCATGAGGCCGGCGGCGTCGTGTATGAAATTGGCACCGGCAAGCGCACAGAGAAGGCCGGTAATAGAGGATTCGTAGCCGCTCTGGGCATCCAGTGCTTTGGAGTCGGTCATACCGCCGGTGGCGTAGAACGGCAGCTTGTAAAACTGGGCCATCTGTGCGCCGGCAGCGTTGAGCAGGCCCATCTCTACCGAACCGGCAATATACTTGAGGTCTCTGAGGTCGGTGCTGGTGGCTACCGAGCCGAAAATAACCGGTGTCCCCGGGTTAACCGCCTGGGCTAACATTACTCCCATTAATGAGTCTACCGTCTGGACAACCAGGTTGCCGGCAAGTGTCACCGGTGAGGTTGCTCCGCACAATGGTTCCGCAGGGCATACCAGCGGGACGCCGCTTTTGGCGATGGCAACCATCACGTCACCGTATTCGCCGTCAATGATGAAGGGGCTTATGCTGCAGGCTATCATGGAGATGAGAGGGCGCTGCCGGAGGGCCTCAGCCGAGCCGGCGACTATCTTGGCCATCCGTATTACCTGCTGTACACCATCATGGGTGTAAACGCCTCCCATGATGTGCTTGGTGGTGTTGTCAAGCCCGGCAAAGAAGCGGTTAACATCTACCTGCTCCAGCGGCAATTCAGTGGGGTAGGTAGGTAACATGAAAAGATGGATATTGTCCAGATTGTCGACAAGTCTGGCGATGCGCTTGAGGTCATCCAGGGTGGCCTGTCGCCTCTGATCGGTATGCGGCTCGTAGATGTAGAGAGCGGTGCCGCCGGTCCCGGTATACACGCGGTTTCCACCCAGGTGAATGTCGTGCTTCTCGTCTTGGCCGCAGAGTGTGATTTCGGACGGCGCTTTACTTATGAGTTCCAGCGCCTTTTGCGGGGATAGACGCACACGCCGCTGTTTTTTATTAACAATAGCGCCGGCTTTTTCCATGGATGCCAGCGCAATATCGGAGTTGACTTCGCAGCCTATTTCCTCGATGATACGTAATGCCGTCTCATTTATCTTGGATATGGCTTCGGGGGTGAGGGGCTTATAACTACCCCCGGCCAGTCCTTTTCGAATCATATTCTTATATAATTTATCGCCTGCCCGGGCACTCCTTTTTCTTACAGGTTGGACAAGGGTTGTAATTCTCAATATCTTTATTGGGCAGGCCGATGCCGATGATACCCGATACTGATTTTCGCGGCATCATCAGCAGGCTTTCCGTTAAGTGAATACCGGCCGCATCACCGTTCAGGGCGTCGAATACCATTTTCTGCTGACTTACTTCCCAGTCGCAGTAGCCGGGGCTGAAGCGCCGACTGGTCATAAGTTCCCCGGCATTGGCTATCCTTTTTATCTTGTCTTCAATGTGACTGGCCAGCTTTTCGGCAGCGCCTGACCCTATGGCGTCGAGTACTGTCGCCTGGAGCACCAGACTGTTCTCCGCCAGGTGAGTGACCATATCCTCCAGGTGGTTGCCTATCGTCAGGGCAAAAACGGCTATTATTTCGCACCGTTCCAGCAGCCTGGCGATGACCTTGCTTCTCAGGATAATCGAATCGCCGATACTGATACGGTTTCCCTTAATCCATTCGATATCCCGGAAGGTATACGAATATGATGGTGCAATCAGGTCATGGTAGTTCTCTATGTAGTCATTGACAAGTGAGGTTATACGGGCCGACGGTTCATATTCGTCACCATAACCGATGTGGCTTAATATTTGCTGCCTGTCGATATTAATCTGGCTACTTACAGCTAACATATTTCTTCCCCCTTTGCTATAGCGGAAGACCGGGCTTAAGGCGTATATGTTCCCTATCTAAGGTGTAGATGTGGGCAAAATTAGAAAAATAAAAAAGGGAATTCAAGGGGCATCGTGTGTAGAACATACAGGTTGAATGATTTAGAGAAGAATTGCTTGGAGGTGATACTTAATGAAACGGTCCAGCCTATTGCTGATGGACTGCTTAATCTGTGGAGAGACAAGGCTCAACAGGGTGAGGCAAGATTCATAGATAGAGAGACCACTAGCCCCCAGACAATGCGCCAACTTACCAGCTTCAGATCACTCTCTCATCTCCTTATGAAAGATTTCTCGCTCCTTCCCCTAAAGTAACATGACTATCTTACCATGAGGTCTACTCTTTGTCCAGTGCCGACCACCATACTTTCCATTAAGTTAGGGCGCGGCTATCTTTGGGGCAGGCTTTCCTTAACGGCTATAAAGGCTTCTCAGCTAAAGAGAAGGGGGCTAACCCGTGGTAAATGCCCATGCCGTTTGATTAAAGGTTTGAATAAAAATTCGGATTGAACAAAGTGTTAGGTTATTTTCTCAGGGGCAAAAAGTAGTCTGTTATTACCCCATTACGTCAGGATTACATCGAGCAGAGCGGTTTTTCCCTGCGCTATTTGCTGCAGCCCCCTTTTTAAGGCTGGTTCTATGTCCTCAGGCTCTTCCAGCTTCTCGCCATAGGCAGCGAAGGCTTCCGCAACTTTGACATAGTCCGGTGCCGGAGCTATGTCTACACCGAAATATGTTTGCTGACGTACAGCCCATCCTTCGGGATACCGCATATTATAACCCAATTTCATAGCCATATAGCCGCCATTATTGAATATGATAATAAAGATTGGCAGATTGTACTCCTGACAGAGGCCCAGTCCGGCCAGGACAGGATTATAGTTAAAAGCTCCGTCACCGACCATAAGGATAACCGGTCTGTCCTGGTAAGCGAGCTTCACTCCAGCAGCTTCTCCCATTCCCACTCCCAGGCCGCCATAACCGGCCTTGATATAGTGGTCAGGTTGAGCCAGGTACTGGCGAACATAACGCATGTGAAGTATGGTCTCATCCAGGATGATGGCATCGGCGGGCAATATTTTCTTGGCCAGATGCAGGAACCATCTGGAGGCAATTGGTCTTTGTTCTTTAACGGCCAGTGCCTCTGTTTCCAATTGCGCCATCATCTTTTCATGCTTTGCCTGCCAGTACTCCAATCTTTCCCGGTAGAGAGGCGCCGGTTGCTTTTCCTGGCTGATATCAGCGCGGATGATGTCAACCAGGGCGGCCAGTGCTGGCTCAATATCAGCGGTTATTGATAAATCAATCTGGTAACCCCAGTATGGTAGCCTCTCATGCAGAGGGCCTTCATCCAGCAGTATTATCTTGGCATCCTTTCTCGGACCGGTTGACGGGGGGTACCAGGGGGTAGTACCGCTGACCACGAACACCGTATCCGCGTGCTGAAGGGCTTCTGAGGCGTCATAGCCCATGTAGAGCGGGTTGTTCTTGGGGAAGTTGGCGGTGTAGGGAAAAGTGCATTCGAATACCGGAATACTCAGCAGTTCCGCTAGCTCCGTCAGTTTTTTGACAGCTCCGGGCTTTTTACCGGCGTGCTCGGCAATTATGATTGGTTGCTGACTCTGGATAAGCTGCTTGGCTACTTCCTTCATGTCGCTTGGGCGTGGCTCGGACACTGCGGCCACAGGATAGGGACGGATGATTTTTTCTTCCTTGCGCGATTTCAGTAACAGTTCCGTGGGGATAGATAGAAAAATCGGTCCTCGCGGGGCTGTCTGGGCTATCTGGCAGCCTCTATAAACGCAATCCACCAGGCTATCTCTTGATTTAACCGCGTTACTCCACTTGACATAATTTCTCACAAGAGCGGATGGGCCTCCGATATCGGATAGCAGCCCGAGCCAGTGCCAGCCCTGCGCTCTTACCTCATCATCACCAGTGTGTTCATAGGTTTCCCCGCTCAAAATTATCATCGGGACCTGGGCAGCATAGACATTTCGGATGGCCATGGCCGCGTGTAGAGGGCCGACACTGGCATGCAGAAGCACGGCCGGCAGGCGGCCTGTCGTTTCGGCATAACCCATGGCCATGCTGACGGCCAGAATCTCATGCCGGCAGTTAATATATTTCAGGGAGTTATCACCTTCACCCCAGCGTTTTGCCAGCCCCTCCCAGACCGCCGTCCATTCCGTACCCGGAGAACAGAAGATGTATTCGATTCCATATTTCTCAAATAAATCTAAAAGTAACTCTCCTCCGGATATGGTCATCATTTATTCCTCCTTTGATATTATGTGGGTATACTGCATGTTTAGATGTCTGCGTCGAAGCTGTACTTATTGAATCAACTATATCAAAAATCTGCACCTTCAATCAATCGGTGGCCGGCATGCCGGGCATCCTGCCATCAACGAGCGGAACGACGCAGATTAAACGAAAGATATCGTCACCGGTATTGGCGAAGCTGTGCAGTTCGTCGGGTAGCACCGTGACGGCGTCTCCCTCTGCCAGTGGCCTCTCGGCATCGGCGCTTCTGAGCGCGCCCTTTCCGGATATTACGAAGACCTCATGCTCCCAGGGATGGGTATGGGTGGGGGTAGCGCTTCCCGGCTGTATCTCGAAGACGCGCATAACGAAGGTCGGAGCGCCCTCGGCGGGGCCGGCGACAACGCGCATAACCACCCCCGGCGCTGCCTCATTGCCTTCGACCTGGCGGTAGTTCTGTACTCTCACTTTACCTCCTTCTGAAAGAGACATATTCGGGTTAGTTAAATTACCTGCCAATTATCAATGACAATTGCGGTATTGTCAAGGCATTGACTGCCATACAATGTGTCTGTTATCCTGTTAATTGGCGATACTTTATAAATGTGGGGGTGATTGGATTGGATTCGTTTAACAGGGAGTGGCAGCGCTGGTTCCCCGAGGATAAGGACAAGGAGGAGAAGACTCCATCGCGGCATGGCAGGATGGTCGGCAGAGTAATCATAGCGGTGGCCGGTCTGGTGGTACTGTTTATCCTCGTTAATGCGGTCAAGGGTTTTTACACGGAGTGGCTATGGTTCAGCAGCCAGGGTTACGGCAGCGTCTTCACTACTATCCTCAAGACAAGGCTGCTGGTCTTCTTTGTGGCCGCTATTATCTTTTGCCTCCTGTTCTTGGCCAATCTGATATTAGCTGCTCGCCTGGTCCCCCAGAGTGGGGTGCGTTTCTGGCCGTGGGCTATCGTGAGTCGGCTGCAACGGGTAATCAGGTGGAACGTTATCCTGGGCACGGCCTTTCTCAGCCTGATTTTCGGGCTGGTGGCACAGGGAAACTGGCAGGTTATTCTCAGGTTCTTCAACGGGCAGCCTTTTGGCATCGCCGACCCGGTTTTCCATAATGAGATTGGCTTCTATGTCTTCTCCCTGCCTTTCCTGCAACTGCTGAAAGGGTGGTTCATGGGGGCATTGATTGTTATCCTGATAGGCACTGTAGCAATGTATCTTCTCGCCTATGGGGCACAGCGGCTCAAGCTCGATTTTTCCCGTCCGGTGCTGGTTCATATCGGTGGACTGGTCATAGCTATTCTGGGTCTTTTTGCCTGGGGTTACTGGCTTGGCATCTGGGAACTGGTTTACTCTGGCCATGGCGTGATCTCCGGTGCCAGCTATGCGGATATGCATGCCAGACTGCCGGCACAGTGGATTCTTCTGGCCGTGGTCGTCATCTTGATGGGGGTCGTTCTGTTTTCCGTGTTCAGGCGCAAGCTTCGATGGCCTCTATACGGCATCGGTGCGTGGATAGTAGCGGCTATAATTATAGGGGGAATCTTCCCCGCTCTGATGCAGAGATTTCAGGTGCAGCCCAACGAGCTGGTCCGCGAAACGCCCTACATCGAGTATAATATCCAGTTTACCCGGGAGGCCTTTGCTCTGGACCGCATCGAGGAGCAGTCCTTCCCCGCCGAGCCGTCGCCGACTGCCCAGGACATTGCCCAAAACGAGGTGACCATTAACAACATCAGGCTCTGGGACCATCGCCCATTAAAAGATACCTATAACCAGATACAGTCCATTCGACTCTACTATGACTTCCATGATGTTGATGTCGACCGCTATGTCATCGACGGCGAGTACCGGCAGGTCATGCTGTCGGCACGGGAGTTATCTGCTGAGAAACTGGCCGGGGAGGCACAGACCTGGGTCAACCGCAAGCTTCAGTTTACCCACGGATATGGTGTTGTGCTCAGCCCGGTCAATGAAGTGAGCACCCAGGGACTGCCAAATCTGCTATTAAAGGATATACCTCCGGTCGGGGTTTTTGATATAGAGCGACCCCAGATATACTTCGGGGAAAAGACGAGTGATTATGTTATTGTCAAAACGGATACACAGGAGTTCGACTATCCCAGTGGCGATGCGAATGTCTACGGGCGTTACGAGGGCGAGGGCGGCGTGAGCCTGGACGGTTTCTTCCGTCGGTTGTTCTATGCCTGGGAATTCGGCGACCTGAATATCCTTATCAGCGGCGAGCTGAACCCGGAGAGCCGGGTACTCTACTACCGGAGTATTCAGGAGAGGGTAAACCACCTGGCCCCATTCTTAAAGCTGGACAGTGACCCCTATCTGGTGGTTATCGACGGCAGGTTATTCTGGATACAGGATACCTATACCACCACCGACCGTTATCCCTATTCCGAGCCGATTGGTGGCGGACTGAACTATATCCGCAACAGCGTTAAAGCCGTTATCGATGCCTACGAGGGCAGCGTGACTTTCTATGTTACCGACCCGGAGGACGCTTTAATACGGACCTACCAGGCCATTTTCCCCGACCTCTTCGTTTCCGCCGAGCAGATGCCTGATTCCCTGCGAGTCCACCTGCGTTATCCCGAGGACATGTTCAATATTCAGGCTTCCGTGTACCGGAGCTACCATATGCGTGATGCCCGCGTGTTTTACAATAAGGAGGACCTGTGGGCCGTGCCCCGGGAGGTCTATGCCGGTAACGAGCAGGCCGTTGAACCGTATTACGTCATCATGCGCCTGCCTGATGAGGAGAAAGAGGAGTTTCTGCTCATGCTTCCCTTCACCCCGGTGAACAAGAATAATACCATTGGCTGGCTGGCGGCCCGCTGCGATGGCGAGTACTACGGCAAGCTGCTGGCCTATAATTTCCCCAAGGACCGTCTGGTGTATGGTCCCAGCCAGATTGAGAACCGAATCGGACAGGATACCGTTATCACCGAGCAGCTTGCCCTGTGGGGTCGCGGCGGTTCTAGAGTTATCCGCGGCAACCTGCTGCTGATTCCTTTAGGCAAGTCGGCCGTCCTGTATGTGGAGCCGGTCTTCCTTCAGGCAGAGACTGGCGGACTCCCCGAGCTGAAGCGGGTCATTGTGGTTGCCGGTGAGCAGATAGCTATGGAGCCGACATTGATGGAAAGCATCATGGCTATCTTCGGTGATGAGGCACCACCGGTGGAACCTGTTCCCGAACCGTTGGCGCCTGAGGAGCCAACGGAACCGGAGGAGCCAGTAGAACCTGAGGATCTGGTATCCGCGGAAATAGCTGAGCTCATTGAACGGGCCCGTCAGCACTATGACCGGGCACAGGAGAACCTTAAGGCGGGCGACTGGGCAGGCTTCGGAAGGGAATGGGATGCCATGGAAGAAGTGCTTGACAGGCTGGCGGAGCTTGCAGCAGGGGAATAATTACAGCTTGTTGTTAGGTTTTACCAGGTAACTTCTTAAGTCCGAAGAATCCAATTATAATACGGACATGAAAGCTGTAAAACAGACAATCAGGGAGACAGCCAACGATGCGCCCAATCAACGACAAATATGATGGAGGAGAGGAACTATGAGTGACGAAATTTTTCCCTTTAAGATAGGAAAATTTGAGTGCATGGCCGTTAGTGACGGCACCATGACTTACGCATCCCCCATGTTCCCACCACCGGCTGTTTTGTTATTTAACAACGCATCAGGAGAAGAGCTTGAGATGGCTCTTGGTGAGCACAACTTAAAGCCGGAACAGTGGTCGGAGTGGATAAGTCCGTACATCTGCCTGGTAGTCAACACGGGCAGTCATCGGGTGCTGGTGGATACGGGTGCGGGTAGCCTGGCTCCAAGCACAGGGAAACTCATCCCTAACCTGAAAGCCGGGGGAATTGCGCCTGAAGACATTGACACGGTCATTCTCACCCACGGGCATCCGGACCATATCGGCGGGAATACGGACAGTGAGGGGAAGCCGGCTTTCCGCAGCGCACGCTACGTTATGATGCGTGATGAGTGGGATTTCTGGACATCAGGACAGGCGGAACAGAAGCTTGATGAGCACATCCGTGACGTACTTATGAAATACGCACGTGAAAATCTCCCACCGATTCAGGGGCAGCTGGATCTCGTTGACGATGGAACAGAAATCGTGCCGGGTATCCGGGTTGTTGCCGCACCGGGCCACACGCCGGGCCACATGGTTCTGGCAATTTCCTCGGGAGGTGAGCAGCTGCTCTGCATCTCCGACACGGTGCTCCATCCCGTCCATCTTGAGCAGCCAGAATGGTTTGCGGCGGTCGATGTCACTCCAGAACAGGTCGTTGCCACCAGGCGACAGCTTCTGGACAGGGCTGCGTCAGATGAGGCCCTGGTGCTTGCCTTTCATTTCCCGTTCCCGGGACTGGGTCACGTTGTCCCTAAGGGGGATGTATGGCAGTGGCGTCCGCTTTAGAGGAGTAGCGACGTGTTTGACTGGGATGTTGTTATTATCGGTGGCGGGCCGGCAGGGTTGACCGCCGGGTTATATTTAAGCAGAGCCAACCGGCGGACTCTCTTGCTGGACGGGGATAGCTTTGGCGGGTATATCAGGAACGTGGAATTGATAGAGAATTATCCCGGGTTTGCCGAAGGTATCGCCGGTGCCCGGCTCGCTTCTGAGATGGTGAAACAGGCCGAGAAATACGGCTTGCGAATGGAAACGGCCGAAGTAACCGGCATCGAGCTTTTTTCGGGAACCCGGTGGGTGGGCTGTTCTAAAGGGCAGGGTTTTACCACCAATATTGTGATTATCGCCGGCGGTTCCAGGAATAAAAAGCTGGGTGTTCCCGGTGAGGAAGAGTTAGAGGGGAAGGGTGTCTTTAGCTGTGCTTTCTGTGACGGTGGTCACTTTGCCGACCGCGTGGTGGCGGTGTGTGGCGGGGGGGATGCCGGTGTTACCGAAGCTCTTTACATGGCTAAAATCGCGTCCAAAGTGATACTTGTTGAGGCAATGCCTGAACTCACCGCTACCGCGATTCTTCAGGAAAGAGCTTCGTCCGAGCCAAAACTGGAAATCCGCTGTGGAATAGAGGTTAAGGCTATTACCGGTGATGATAAGGTCGAGGCGATAGAATTACTGGACATAGCGGGTAAGAAAAAAGAGACGATAAAAGTGGATGGAGTCCTGGTTCATATCGGTCTGGACCCCAATACAGAGTATCTGGACGGAATCGTGCCGTTAGACAGCCAGGGATTTATCGTCGTGAACGACAGGATGGAGACGGAAGTTCCTTATATATTTGCCGCCGGCGACATCAGGAACGGCTCGCCCCGGCAGGTCGTCACAGCGGTGGGTGATGGCGCTATTGCGGCTATCTCGGCGCAGAGGTTATTACAGGAATCAGAGGTAAATTAGAATCCTGATATCAGATAATCGTCAGTCAACCTATCGATGGTACATACTGGCGCTGTCAACAGTGACCGGTGCGTTTGTAGCGGCTGTTCCTTTTTCCTGTATGCCTGTCCTCTTTAAGGAAATTTCGGAGGACCTGGGCTTAAGCCTGGTACAGATCGGAACCGTCTGGGGTATCGCGAGTTTCGCCGGCATCTTTGTCAGCTTAATTGCCGGGGTATTAAGCGATAAGTTCGGGGTTAAACTTATCCTGAGTGTTTTTTGTATTCTGGTGGGACTGACCGGCGCGCTCAGGGGTCTATCGAACAGTTTTTTTACCCTTGCTTTCACCGTTTTTGTTAATGGAATCGTCAGGTTGGTAATACCGATTACTGTAACCAAGACGGTCGGTATGTGGTTTAAAGGTCAGAATCTGGGTATGGCGATGGGTGTATCCGCCATGGGCATGGGTTTCGGGCTTATGCTGGGCCCGCTGATAAGTGCCACGATACTATCGCCGACTCTCGGTGGCTGGAGAAACGTGATGTACTTCTATGGAGCTATCTCCGTATTAGTAGGCATACTCTGGGTTATGTTCGGAAGGGAGCCGCCTCAGACTGATTCGACTGCTGAAGTATCCGGTACGGTGCCGCTTCGCCAGTCATTCTCGAAGCTGATTCGTATCAAAGCCCTGTGGTTCATCGGGCTAACGTTATTGTTCCGCGTTGCCTGTCTCATGGGGATGACGGGCTACCTACCGCTCTATCTGCGTGACCGGGGTTGGGCGGTAGCCAGCGCCGATGGTACTCTGGCTGCCTTCTACGGGATTAGCACTATATGTGTTGTACCGTTGTCCTACTTATCGGATAGAATCGGTTCCAGGAAGGCAATACTTTTTCCGGCACTTGTAGTATCCCTTTTCTGTGTCGGTCTTATACCCCTTGTTGATGGCGCTGCGATATGGGTCTTGATGATTTTATGCGGCATTTTTATGGATGGTTTTATGTCGCTCACTGTCACCATGCTGCTGGAAACTGAAGGAGTCGGGCCGGTATATTCGGGGACGGCTCTGGGGATGGTTTTCACTATAGTACATATCGGGAGTGTTGCATCGCCTCCGTTGGGTAACAGTCTGGCAGCTATCAGTCCGGGCTCGCCCTTTATCTTCTGGGCATCCCTGTCTATCGTGGCACTGGTTATGTTATCTCTTATCAAAGAGACGGGATGGAAAAGGATTAAGAGTTAAAAAGACGCTTATCCACTTTTAAGGATTTCAGAAAGTATCCTCAACTAGCCTTTGCAGCCACCCGCCCCAGTTTCTCCACTCTCACCGCCGCCACTTTAAGCTCCGGAATTTTGGCCACGGGGTCGAGGGCGGGGTTGGTCAGCTCGTTGGTCGGGCTCTCCGCAAAGTGGAAGGTCATAGCGATGACACCCGCCGGCGAGGACTCGGTAACTCTGGCTTTAGCGGTTACTTCTCCGCGTCGAGAAATCACCTGCACCATCTCGCCGTCGTCAATACCCAGGGCCTCGGCATCTCTGGGGTTTATCGCCACCAGCTCCTCGCCCCTGAAGACATTGAGTCCCTTTACTTTGCGGGTCATCGTGCCGGTATGAAATTGAAACAGGCTGCGGTCGGTGGTAAGAACCAGCGGATACTCATCGTCGGGCAGTTCTGCGGGCGGTCGATATTCCAGCGGGACGAAATGCCCCCTGCCCCGGCTAAAAAGTTCGGTGTGCAGGATGGCCGTACCCGGATGCTCTTCGGTAGGGCAGGGCCACTGCGGGCTCTCTGTCTCCAGGCGATTGTAGTTAATGCCCCCATAGCTGGGGGTGACACTGGCAATCTCGTCCATAATCTGGGAAGGATGGTCAAAGTCAAACCCCTTGGCCCCCATGCCCTGAGCAATCTGGCAGGTTATCCACCAGTCGGTTTTACTGTTCCCCACCGGCTCGATGGCCTTTCTCACCCTCTGTACCCGGCGTTCGGTATTGGTGAAGGTGCCGTCCTTTTCGGCAAAGCTGGTTGCTGGCAGGACGACGTCGGCCAGTTGAGCGGTTTCGGAGAGGAAGATATCCTGAACCACAAAGAACTCCAGTTTCTGGAGTGCCTCCCGGACGTGCCTGGCGTCGGGGTCGCTTAAGTAAGGGTTCTCGCCCATGAGGTAAATAGCCTTTATCTTACCCTCATGTGCCGCCGGAATAATCTCGGTAAGGGTCATTCCCGGGTTTGGATTCAGAGTACAGTTC
>JAUWYU010000137.1 GCA_030615655.1 Dehalococcoidia bacterium | reverse complement strand
AAGAGATTTGACACAGCTTCGGTAATGGAACCAGCTTCGATAGTCCGCATCGCGCTTAATCGCCTTCAGCCAGCAACCTCCTCAGCTCGATAATCATCTCGGGAACATCAATCTTTACGGGGCACCTCTGTTTGCAGCGACCGCAGGTTAAACAGGTATAAGCTATGGAAGCCGCCTTCTGCATATCCTCGTTGACGATGGCCGCCCACACGGCGCCGATACCGGCAAAGTACTTGTCGCCGAAGTGGCCGGCGGTTACGGAGAAGACGGGACACTCATAGAGACAGCCGCCACACCGCAAGCAGTAGAGTGCCTGCCGCAGCTTAGGGTATCCGGCTAACTCAGTCCTGCCCCCGTCCAGAAAGACGACGTGTAATTCCCCGGGCCCGTGGGCGCCATAGGTGGTCACCTTCTCGATATCACCGGTCTTACTCGGACCGGATATCATACTGACATAGGATGGGATAGTATAACTGGCATATCGCCAAGTTACCTCGGAGACTTTAAACGCATCGCTGAGGGTGGGCACCAGTTTTTCCATACCTACCAGCGCAATGTGTACCGGGGGAGCACCGGTGGCGAGGCGGATATTGCCTTCATTCTCGATGATGAATAGAGTGCCGGTTTCGGCGGCGACAACATTGGCCCCGCTGATACCAATATCGGCCTGGAAGAACTTTTCCCGGAGGTATCCCCTGGCGGCGGCTACCATCTCGGCTATATCCGAATCCGGCGCTATTTCCTGACCGATAACCCTGGTAAAAAGGCGGGCAACGTCCTCCCGGGGAACGTGGATTGACGGCGAGAGAATATGCATCGGCCTGGACCCCATTTTCTGAATTATAAACTCGCCGAGGTCAGTTTCATAAACTTCGTTGCCTTTTTCTTCCAGGTGCTCGCGCAGGCCGATTTCCTCACCGGTCATAGTCTTCCCCTTGACGATAAGCTTGCCAACGCCCGTAAGGTCGGAGATAATCGCCAGCGCCTCATCCGCCGTCCTGGCGATATAGCCCTTACCTTTGTTCTCTTCTATCGCTTCAATCGCCTGCCGGGCAAGCTTTTCCATGTCGGGGATGGACTTTTCCTTTATCCCGACAACCTCCTCCGCCATATCTACCGTATGGGGAAATTTGTCCAGAGCGTCTTTAACATTGGCGCGGAAGCTCTTAATCGCCCGGGAAAGGGCCAGGCGGAGTCGGTCGTCATGAGCCGCTCCCATTATTTCTCTCTTATAACCTTTGAAATCAGATGACTTTTTCATGTCTCCATAGCCATGGCAATGACTTCAGATAAATCAAGGACCTCGACACCTTCGACTTTCAGTTCGCGCAGTCCTTCCTTAAGCTGCATAACGCAGCCGGGACAATGGGTAACAATAATCTCAGCCCCGGTCTCCAGTAGCTCACTGGCCCGGTTCACCGACAACATCTGGCTCAACTCGGGGAAGATGGCCTCAAAGCCTCCCCCACCACCGCAGCAGGTTGCCCATTCTCCCCTGGTCCAATCCGGTTCCACCAGTTCAATACCTTCGATTGCCTTCAATATACGGCGCGGCTCCTCAATCAGCTGCATATACCGCACCAGCTGACAGGGGTCATGATAGGTGACTTTCACCCGCCGGGGAAATCGCAGCTTATGTGACGAAATATTCTCGGCGACAACCTCCAGGAAATGCTTTACTTCCAGGTCATAGCCGTCCACGTAGAGAGGAAACAGCCTGAGGATAGCGTGGGTACAATAGGGAACTATGCCAATGACTCGCCTCACTCCAAAAGATTTCAGCTTCTGATATGCCTGGCGGGAATTTTCGGCAAATTTCTTGTGTAGTCCGGCGTGGTACAGCGGTGCCCCACAGCACGGCTCATCTTCAGCCAGATAACCCGGCTGAACTCCAAAATTATGCAGCACCTTGATGGCTGCCTCTAATGGCCGGGCTTCGGAATCACCGCTTCTGGCCAGGATATTAGCATATATCCCGGGGAGATTAAGTCCCAGCTTTTTCTGGAAACGGGCAAAACGCATAGGCAGTTCGGCACCGATAACAGTCTTATCTATCTGCCGCACCAGAGACATCAATATTCCCAGCTGACCGGAAAACTGGTAGCCACAGCCGGCAAAGAAAATGGTCTGGGATTGTCGGGGAAGGTTAAGGCCCTGCGCCCACCTGGCGCTCTGTTCTCTGGTGACACCTAATATATTCTGCCTGGAGATAATATTATCGGCGAGGTAAGTCAGCCCGGGAGGAATCAATTCACTATTCATATTAGTTACTCGTTTATTACTCCGACAGCTACAGAGCAGTCCTGAAATGGCAACCGGGATTTTTTACCCGGAACCATATAATATAAGATATCCCTGGAACCCGAGTATTCCAATTACTAATCATACATCCAAGAAACGCAGGCTGGCAAGTCATCCAGGGCTGTTATTCAGGAAACGACTTCCGGCTGGCGAGGTGCTCAAGATTCAACACCCAGGCAGGATATCATCCGCCTTTGTACGGGATAGCCTGAAGGTAACCCAATCATATTCTATTTTGCGTGAAATATCAGGCATCTGGCCGCCTATTACCTACGGGGTTACGCCGCCCGAGACAACGAGGACCTGTCCCACGATATCGCTGGCGGCATCGGAAACCAGGAAGACCACCGCATTCGCAATATCCTGAGGCTCGGTAAGCCTCCCAATCGGCAGCGTCCTGGGGAAATTCTCTATCAAACCGGGAGGGGCATTTTTAGCGAAGCCGGTATTAGCGACGCCGGGTGATACGCAGTTTACATTTATTCCCGAAGGCGCCGCCTCCTTAGCCACGCCCATGCTGAAGCCGATAACTCCCGCCTTGGCGGCGGCGTAACCGGTGGTAAACATCCCGCCATGTATACCGGCGCCCGAAGTAATGTTAACGATTTTACCGCTCTTTTGTGAAATCATGTGAGGGAGGACAGCCCTGGTGCCGTTCCTGACACCTCTGAGGTTAACGTCTATATCAAAGTCCCAGTCCGCATCGGTCATTTCAAGGAAGGGCCTGGGCGGGGTGCAGGCACCGGCATTGTTTACCCATATATCTATCCTGCCGAATTTGTCCAGCGCCTCTTTTGCCATGTTTTCCATTTCAGTGCTACTGGTTACATCGGCTTTAATGGCCATGGACTTACGGCCTAAAGCCTCGACCTCAGCCGCCGTTTTTCCGGCGTCCTCAAGGTTTATATCATTGATGATAACATCGCATCCTTCTTTCGCCAGAGACAGGGCTATAGCCTTACCGAAACCTATCTGGCTACCAGCCCCGGTTATCAGGGCCACTTTACCTTCTAGACCCAGTTCCATTATTGCCTCCTTTTATACGTACCGTATTCACAGTGCCGCTATTATCTTGCCTCCATCCACATCGAAGACCTGTCCCACGATATCACTTGAGACATCCGAAGCCAGGAAGGCCACCATATTCCCTATATCCTGAGGCGTAGTCATCCTGCCTACCGGTATATCGGCGGAAACATGTTTCAGAAATTCCGGAGGAGTCTCAGCCGTCTTTAGAATTCCGCTGGTGCGCAGAAAATTAGTATCACCGAGGCCGGGGCTTATGCTGTTCACATATACTCCCGAACCTATTACTTCCTTCGCCAGCGACCTGGTGAAGGCGACAACGCCACCCTTAGCCGCGCTGTAAACGGCAGAATTTGCCATGCCATATCTGCCAACACCTGAAGATATGTTGATAATCTTGCCGCTCTTGCGCTCAAGCATCTGAGGGAGAACTGCCCTGGTGCAAATGAGCACCCCTTTAAGGTTAATATTAATATCCGGCTCCCACTCCGCCTCGGTCTTTTCAACGAAAGGCTTTGGTGGAGTAGCCGCGCCGGCATCGTTTACCAGTATATCTATCCTGCCAAATCGCTCCAGTGCGTTCTTTACCGCACCATTTACTTGAGCGCTTTTAGTGACGTCGGCTTCAAGAGCAACGGCCTTACGGCCTAAAGCTTCGACCTCAGCCGCAGTTTTTTTAGCCCCTTCGAGGTCCTTATCAATTATAATTATGTCACATCCCTCTTTTGCCAGAGCCAATGCTATACCCTTACCAAAACCCGTCTGGCTGCCACCTCCGGTTACCAGCGCTACCCTGTCCTTCAAACCCAGGTCCATTGTTCACCCCTTAATTAAAAATAAAAATATCTTCATACCAGGCGCAATTACTTATAAATTGGCATCCCGCCGTCTAATTAATTATAATATCTTAATGTGTGAAGGGAGGCAAATATGATAGGACAAAAGAAGTTAGTAAAAATCGTCGGTGCCGGTAATATAGACTGCGACCAGGCAACATTAGAAAAATACTCCAGGGATATAAGCTTCGTTAATCCGGTAAAGCCGGAATACGTGGTGAAGCCAAGAAACACCGATGATATAGAGAAGATTGTTAATTTCGCTAAAGAGACGCTGATACCGCTGGTGCCGATAAGCTCAGGGCCTCCTCACTTTCGTGGTGACACCGTTCCCAGCACCGGAGGCGCCATTATT
>JAUWYU010000178.1 GCA_030615655.1 Dehalococcoidia bacterium | reverse complement strand
GTTTATGATTGCCAGATGTGCGGCGGCTGTGATGTCTCCTGCAAGTACGCCATGGATATGGAAGTCCTGGAGCCGATATATGAAACCAGAATTAAGTGCGTCGATGAAGGCCATACAAACCCGGCCCTGGATAAGGTGATTAACAGTCTGCGGAAGCAGGGCACCATGGTGCCGGGCGCCAGGGCCAAGCGAGGCGAATGGGCGGCGGGACTGGACGTAAAGAACGCCACCAAAGAGAAGGTAAAGGTACTTTATCATGTCGGCTGCCTGACAAGCTACGACAAAGACATGTGGAAAATAGCCAGAGCCACCGTAAAGCTGCTGAAGAAAGCCGGCGTCGATTTCGGCATCGCCGGCAATAATGAGTCGTGCTGCGGCGGCCGGGCTTATCAGATGGGCTATAAAGAAGACTTCCTTAACCAGGCTAAAAAGAATATGGCAATGATTAAGAAAGGCGGCGTGGAAACACTGGTAACGACCTGCGCCGACGGCTACCATGCCTTCAAGGTGCTCTACGATAAGTTCGACCTGAAGGGCGACCTGGAAGTGCTGCATATCACGGAGTACCTCGACCGCTTAATCAAGGAAGGCAAGCTGAAGCCGACCAGGAAGGTCGACATGAAGGTAACCTATCATGACCCGTGCCACCTCGGCAGGCTGGGCGAACCGTACATACACTGGGAAGGGAAAGAGATTCCGGGTCATATACGTATATTCGACCCGCCGAAGGAGCTCCGCCGGGGCACGTACGGCATTTACGAACCGCCGCGCGATGTCCTCAAGAGCATTCCCGGCGTCAAGCTTGTGGAAATGGGCAGGATAAAGGAATACGCCTGGTGCTGCGGTGCCGGGGGCGGCGTGAGCGAGTCGAACCCCGAGTTCGCCAGATGGACGGCTAAAGAGAGAATTGCCGAGGCCGAGGCCACCGGCGCCGGGGCGATAGTCACCGCCTGCCCGTGGTGCGTGAAGAACTTCAGCGACACCATTAAAGAATGCGGCAGCAGCCTCAAGGTATACGATATCGTCGAGCTGCTGGAGAAAGCAATCTAAAGGAGGTTATGAAACATGGCTTTAGCGAGAGATTTTTACAGAGCTCTAGAGGACCTGCTGGGACCGGAGAATATTTCCGAAGACCCTGTAGTAACAGAATCGTATTCCTTTCCTATCCGGAAGGCGATGATGCCAGAAACGGTTACCTATATGCCCAGGTTCGAAGCCATAACTCTTCCCGGTAATACCAAAGAAGTCCAGGCAATAGTGAAGCTCTGTAACAAGCATAAGGTACAATACAAGGCATCGAGTACGGGCTGGCTTTACTGCGACCCCACCGGTCCGAACTGCATCAAGCTGGACCTGAGGCGGATGAACCGCATCCTGGAAATCAACGAAAAAAGCATGTATGCCGCCGTCGAGCCATATGTTATCGGCGCCCAGCTGCAGGCCGAGTGTATGAAGAGGGGCCTGATATGCAACCTCGCGGGGGCGGGAGCTAACTGCTCGGCGCTTCCCCTGGCGGCTCATGCCGGACTCGGGCATTTGAGTCAGAGTGGCAGCTACAGCGAGAGGAATCTGCTGGCCGTGGAGTGGGTGACGGGAGACGGAGAAATAATCAGCTTTGGTTCACTGGGAGCATCGGGCGAGTGGTTCTGCGGTGACGGGCCGGGCCCGTCTTTGCGAGGCATAATAAGGGGTAATACGATGCCACTAGGAGGGCTCGGCGTATTTACGAAAGCAGCCGTAAAGGTTTATCACTGGGCGGGGCCCGCAACCTTCCCGGTCGAAGGAGTATGCCCGCAGTATAAACCCAGCCATATACCGGCCGGCTTCATGATTCGCTACCTGTCCTTCCCCAACATAGACGCACTGGTTGAGGCCGCGCAGAGGGTCGGCGAAAGTGAAATAGGGTTCGAGCTGATGGGTTTCAATGCGGCCATGATGGCTTCAAATATAGCGACAGATAACGATGAGGACCTCGTCTACCTGAAGCAATTCACCGACCAGATACAGGGGCCGGGCTTTCTGCTGATAATGGCCGGGAACTCCCCGAGAGATTTGGAATACAAGAAGCGGACATTAGAGAAAATCATAGAGGAAACCGGCGCCCGGTCCTTGAAGGACGTTGAGGACCCCGAGATTGGCGCCGGCTTCATGTGGCGCTTCATAAGAGTCACCGGTTCTATCCGCGAGACGTCACGAGCTACGGGATTCGGCGGCGGCACGGTCGGCGGCACCGATGTCTTCCCTCTCATGACCAAGTACATACTGCATACATCCGACCTCAAGCAGGACCTTATCGATAGAAAAATGATAATGGATGACGGCATATATCCATTCATACAGTCAATTGAACATTTTCACACCGGCCACGGCGAGATACTCATCCGTTACAATCCGGCCGGTCCCGACCATATAATGAATGTCCAGGGAATGCTCAGCAGGGAGGCGAACAAGACGGCTCTACGCGGTCGATTCGGAGTGCCCCACCACACCTATTCAGATGTACTTCATGACATGTACGGGCCGGAAACATGCAATTATCACCTGCTGCTAAGGAAGATCAAGAAAAATTTCGACCCCAACGGGGCATCAGAAGCTTCGCTCTATATAACAGCGAAGGAATAAGAGATTCAGTCAATACGAGGAGGAAACATATGTTACTTAAAGACAGGGTTGCTATTATCACGGGAGGCTCCAGAGGAATGGGAAGGGCCATTGCCCTCCGCTTTGCCGGGGAAGGCTGCTCCTCCGTTATCGCCGATGTTCTCGATAAAGAGGGCGAGAGAACCGCGGGAGAGGTTAAACAAAAAGGAAAGTACGCAATTTACGTCCATTGTGACGTCACCGACAGCGGCCAGGTGAAGGATATGGTGGCCAGGGCCATCGGTAAATTCGGGAAGGTAGACATCATGGTAAATTGCGCCGGGATAGGGACGAAACCAACCATGCTTAATGATATATCCGAAGAGGAATGGGATAGAGTTGTAGATATAAACATGAAAGGGACTTTTTTATGTTGTCAAGCAATCGCCCCCCATATGAAAGAAAAT
>JAUWYU010000168.1 GCA_030615655.1 Dehalococcoidia bacterium | reverse complement strand
CATCCGTGAGGAGATGGACAATGCCGGCGGCCAGGAAGTCAACCTGCCGGTGCTCCAGCCTTTCGAGATGTGGCAGCAGAGCGGCCGCGACCAGGCCCTGGGCAAGGTACTCTTCTCACTTTACGACCGCCGGGAGCGACGGCTGGCCCTGGGGCCGACTCATGAAGAGGTGATTACCCAGCTGGCCGGCCGCCATGTCAACAGCTACCGTGACCTGCCCCTGCTCCTCTACCAGATACAGGTCAAGTTCCGCGACGAGCCGCGTCCCCGGGGCGGACTGATAAGAGTCCGCGAGTTCGGCATGATGGACCTCTACAGCTTTGATATCGACGAAGCCGGACTGGATATAAGCTACGAGAAGATGGTCAGGGCCTACCAGAATGTCTTTAGCCGCTGCGGTGTGTCCACGATGCTGGTGGAGGCTGATAGCGGGGCTATCGGTGGTAAGGACTCCCGCGAGTTCATGGTAGTTGCCGAAAGCGGCGAGGACGAGATTATTCACTGTCCCGGCTGCAAATATGCCGCTAATATAGACAAGGCGGAAAGTGTCAAAGGCAGTATCGATAACGGCGAGCCTTTACCTGTGGAGGAGGTCGCCACGCCCGGTATGGGCACGATAGAAGAGGTGGCCGGTTTCCTCAAGGTGCCTCACAGCCATACCCTGAAAGCGGTCTTCTATATCGCCGACGGCAGGATGGTCTTCGTAGTGATTCGCGGTGACCTTGAAGTCAACGAGGTTAAGCTGAATAACCAGTTGCACTGCGCTGAGCTTCGCATGGCTACCGAGGCCGAGATTATCGAGGCCGGTATCGTTGCCGGGGCCGCTTCGCCGGTGGGTATAAAGGGCTTTCGGGTAATCGCCGATGATTCCGTGAAATCCGGCACGAACTTTGTCGCCGGCGGCAATAAACCGGATACCCATATTAAAAACGTCAACTATCCGAGGGATTTTAAGGCGAATGTCGTGGCGGATATCGCCAGCGCCCGGGCGGGTGATAAGTGCCCCGAATGCGGCGGTACCCTTACCTCGACGCGCGGCATCGAGGTCGGGCATATCTTCAAGCTGTTCACTACCTACAGCGAAAAGTTCGATGCCTTCTTTATCGATGAAAAGGGCGAATCTCGTCCAATTGTCATGGGTTGCTACGGCATGGGCCTCGGCCGACTGCTGGCGGCCGCCATCGAGCAAAACCACGATGACAATGGTATTATCTGGCCGGTGCCCATCGCCCCTTACCATGTCTACCTCTGTCCGCTGTACCGGGAAGGTTCAAAGGTCGCCGGGGCTGCCGAAAATCTCTATACGAAGCTTGAGGCGGCGGGTTTTGAGGTACTTTTCGACGACCGTGAAGAGTCGCCCGGCGTCAAGTTCAATGACGCCGACCTGCTGGGGATACCGTTGCGGGTTATCGTCAGTCCGCGCACTTTAGAAAAGGACAGCGTTGAGCTGAAGCAGCGCTCTGAGAAGGAGTCTGAGCTGGTGCCGTTGGATGCGATAGTCTCCAAGCTCAAGGGACTGATTGGGGATTAGTCGATTGCCTCCATATCGGCAGCAGGAGAATAAGCGATACCGTGGCGGCTGCCACCCCCAGGAGAAATGACCATTGAAGCGTGTCGGTGGTATCGGCTAACCAGCCGGCGATTATCGGGGATAACAGCGAGCCTATACCCAGGAATACTGTCCACAAGCCGATAATACTCCCCGCTAGCTTTTTAGAGAAATAGTCGGAAGCTGCCGCGGCATACATCGTCCAGATAGCGCCCTCCCCGATTCCAAAAACAGCCGTAGAGACAAACAATATCAGCGAGCCTGGCGCATAAGCTATTCCCAGACATCCCAGGGCAGTCAGCAACGTGCAAAGCATCATTATCCTGATTCTGCCGACCCTGTCCGAGAGAGGCCCGAGTAAAAGTTTGCCGGCCAGGGCGGATATGCCGATGACCGTTATCAGACTGGCGGCGGTCGTATAGGAAAACGCCAGCTCCTCTACAGCGTGGGTGCTTATGAATGTGAATGGAATAATGGCGGAAAAACTAATTAGTAAATAAGCTGAGCCGATAAGCCAGAATCGGGTATCGCGCAGGAGTTTCGCGTAGATTTTTTTAAATGGCTCGATAGTGGGCTGTTCCGGGTTTGAGGGAACCTGGCTGCTCCGCTCTATCGGGCGATTCCTTATCACCGTGTAGTTTATGATGGCTACCAGGAGTCCCAGTGAGCCCAGACTCATCCAACCCGCTTCCCAGCCGTAAGCCTTCACTAACAGCGGTACCGCGGCGCCAGAGCAGATAGCACCGAGCGCACTGCCGGCATCGATAAAGGCTAGGGTTGCCCCGCGTCGCTTATCACTGGACCACCTCTGAGCTAGTGCCACTACCGGTGCCCAGCAGGCCGAAGCGCCAATGCCGGCCAGCGCGAAGTAGAGACTGGCTTCCAGAACCGATGACGAGTATGCCATGAGGAATGTCCCGATTCCTAATATAGCTGCAAACAGGCTGATTATAACGCGCGCATCATATCTGTCTCCCATTAAACCGAGTATCGGGGATAGGACGGTATAGGCAATGAAATATGAGGAAAAAATCATCCCCGCTCCGGTTTTAGAGATACCCAGGGCGGGGATCATCTCGGGCGGGAAGATCCCGTAACCGTACCGTATGGCGTAAGATATGAAAACCGTGCCGAAACAGGCAGCCAAAACGGCCAGGACGCGTCTGTCCATATTCCAGTGTAGCACCAGTATCTTGAAGCATCAAGGTGGGGGGTACTTGACCTTCTTCCTCTATTGTCGTTATTTTCAGAAATCGCTATAATACTATCAATGTCGCCAATTATATCGGTTCAAAACCTCCGCAAGACCTACGGCAGCACCGTTGCCGTGGACGATATCTCATTTGAAGTCAGCGAGGGGGAAATCTTCGGCCTCCTCGGCCCCAACGGCGCCGGCAAGACCACCACGGTAGAGTGCCTCCAGGGCTTGAGGCAGCCTGATTCGGGTAGTATCCAGGTACTTGGACTCGACCCGCGTACGCAGGCGCAGGCGTTGCGACGACGCATCGGTTCTCAGCTTCAGGAGTCGGCCCTGCCTGACCGCATTAAAGTCTGGGAAGCGCTCGATTTATTCGCCTCGGTCACGCCGAACGCTCTGGACTGGAAGGCACTCCTCAAGCAGTGGGGTCTTGCTGAGAAGCAAAAAGCCAGTTTCTCAAGTTTATCCGGCGGACAGAGACAGCGCCTCTTTGTCGCCCTCTCGCTGGTAAACAATCCCGAGGTGGTTTTTCTGGATGAAATGACCACTGGACTGGACCCGGCGGCTCGCCATGTAGCCTGGGACCTTATCCGGGCTATCCGGGAAAGCGGTGCCACCGTGGTGCTGGTTACCCATTTTATGGATGAGGCCGAGGAACTCTGCGACCGCGTCGCCATC
>JAUWYU010000202.1 GCA_030615655.1 Dehalococcoidia bacterium | reverse complement strand
TTGCCCGTAAAACAGTCTACCGCCTCATCCGTAAGCACGGTGCCATTGGTGCTGATGCAGGTTACAATTCCCTTTTCATGAATGTAACGCAATAGAGGGAGGAAATAATCTTTCAGCAGCGGTTCGCCGCCGCCGAAATTTATCTCGAATACTTTAAGCGACGCCAGCTGGTCAACGATGGCCCGGCACTCTTCGATATCAAGCTCACCGGGTGACTCGGCACTGCTGGCGGAGAGGCAATGGACGCAATTCAGGTTGCATCGATGCGTGATTTCCCACGTCAGGTTTACCGGGGCGGATAATGGCCAGTCAGCATAGTTCATCGACAATCATCCTGTTTGCCGTCAAGCGCCGGGTTAACTCAGGCAGGGAACGCTCAATAATTTCAGCCGGGGTGCCGGTGCGCCCGGCTATGTCATCAACCATACTATCGAATGTCCAGGTCCCGTCAAAATACCGAGGATAGAGCCAGTCGCCGCTGCGCACGAAGAAGACCTTGTGGCGCATTTGCGTGTAAAAAAGCAGGCCCCAGCTTTCCTTCCTTACCTGAACGTTGTCGGCCAGACGGCACGCCATGTTCAATATACCCCACAGATGCCGTCGATGCTGAGCTCTTCAACAACGATTTCTTCGATAACCTGAGGCTCTTCAACGGTTTGGCTCTCGTTCTTCGCGGCGGCTGGTGTCTCTTTTTCCATCTAAATCTCTGCCTTCCTTCAATGATGCCGTATAATGCGGGTGGCGAACCCCGTATATATTCTACAATTATCAGGGGTTTCTCGCCACCCACATTGTCTTTTATTATAGAATTTTCTTGTGCTGCTTCTCGATGGCAGCTCCTGCCGTTTGTATCTAGAGCATGCTCTTCAGGAGACTAATGCATTCGTCGTGGTTGAACGCTTTGGGGTTGCCCTGGCTGCAGAAATCGTTGGAATATATCTTGATGATGTGTTCCAGGTCCTTTTCCTGGAGTCCGAACTGCCTGTGGAGTTGCCCGGGCGTGATTTCCAGGTCTTTCAGCAGTTGCTCCATTTCATCGAACCAGCGGTCGGCGGCCTGCAACTCGGTCATATTTCTGGTGTCTACGCCCATGGCCCTGGTCATGGCGGCAAACTTGTCAATCGCGGCGGGCTGATTATACCTTTCTCCGGCGAGGGCTATGACGCCATTAACCAGGCCGTGATGGCAGTCGGTCAGGGCGCTTATCTGGTGGCCGAGGCCGTGCACGATGCCGGCACCGGCGCCGAAGCCGATGGCGATGCCGCCCATGGTGGACGCCCAGCACATCCTTTCACAGGCCGTATTGTTCATCCGGTTATAGGTGAAGTCCCTAATATTCTCGGAAATGAGCTGGATGGCCCTCAGCAGCATGCCGTAGGCGTAAGGTCCCTGTACCTTGGTGACAAAAGCCTCAAAGCCGTGAGACATGGCGTCGAAGCCCGTCCAGGCGGCGATGTTGCGGGGCTGCAGCCTGCTGAGCAGAGGGTCGACGATGGCTATGGTGGAATGAATATTCGGAGCGCTGACCAGTACCTTGGCTTTGTCTTTGGTGTTGGAGATAGCTGCCCAGGAGGAGACCTCGGCGCCCGTGCCGGAGGTGGTGGCCACCGAAATCTGGGGGACGGTGCAGGGCTTCATCTTCTTTAAGGTTTCCGCAAAAGGAGGGTCGAGAAAAACGGTAAAGTTATTGACGTGCTGGCCGCCGTTAGCATCGATGACGCGGACGCACTTGCCGGTGTCGATGGAGCTGCCGCCGCCGACGGCGACCACGCCGTCGCACTGGCC
>JAUWYU010000138.1 GCA_030615655.1 Dehalococcoidia bacterium | reverse complement strand
GGAGGGGTGGACTTTTGTCTGCGAGGATGCTCGAACCTCGGCTGTCTTTAAAATAGAGCCGGTTGACCTGGCAACTGGCGGTTACTTCCTTGGTGAGTACCGAAGGCAAATGAGTATATTAGAGAAAATCAAGGCGGAGCCCGGCTTGACTGTGGATGATATATTGAGCAAATACGATGATTTTGAACGGAATGTGGTTTATCCCAAACTGGGTCCTGCAATCGTGGAGCTTATGCTGGACGAGATGGCCACTGTCGGTTATATTGAGATGCGGGATGGGAAGGCCTATCCCAAAGATAGACCGAAATGAATGAAGAATTGATTGCTCCGTGCGGCATGAACTGCGGAATTTGTAAGTCTCATTTGAGGAAATACAAGAAATGCCCTGGTTGTAACGGAGACGACAGGAAAAAACTTAGGTGTTTTTTTATAACTGCGAGACAATAAAAACCAATGGTGTGGGATTATGTTATAAATGTGAAGATTACCCCTGTAAAAGACTAAGCCAACTCGATGAAAAACATCGGACGAGACACAATATAAGCATGATAGAGAACCTCGAATACATAAAAGAGCACGGCATGGGGAAGTTTTTAGAGAAAGAAGAGGAAAAATGGCGGTGTCCGGAGTGTGGCGGCCTAATATGCATGGCGCCAAGAAACGTCATCTGCTTTAGCTGTGGGCTGGAGAAGCTGAGAAGCAAGAGGAATCCGCACCGGTGGGAGGATGAGTAGTTTATGACTCGCCTGCCGGGTGGCTGCTGCAGAGCTCTGAGACGGAGAATTGACAGCCACATTACATATATATAATATTGCTTACAGAAGTGATTGGAGTCCGGGCGCGCCGTTTCGGGTTTAATGGGAAATCCTAATTCAGATGGCATTGGGGTGTTAGTATCAGGGGTATAACCTGCCAGAGAATGGATAGGAGTCAAACGGGAATGAGCAAAACACCTCAACAATTATATGAGGAAAGAACAAAGCGGGTAGAGGATGCTATCCAGTTGAAAGTACCGGATAGAGTGCCAATCGTGCTTTCATTGGGTTATTTCCCGGCCAAGTACACCGGGATAACCTGCGCGGACGCATTTTACAATCCGGCAAAATGGAAAGAGGCAGCCATAAAAACCACCGTTGATTTCGAGCCGGATACATGCGTGGCTATGGGACCCGACTCGGGATATGCCCTTGAAGCTCTCGACTTCAAGCAAATGGTGTGGCCCGGCCACGGGACTTCGCCTAATCATACCCATCAGTTCGTCGAAGGGGAATATATGAAAGCCGACGAATACGACGCGTTTTTAGAAGACCCTACCGGCTTTATCTTAGGAACCTATTTACCGCGTACATGTGGCAGTTTGGAGTCTTTCCAGGGACTCCCTAACCTGAATATGTTATTATTCAGTCCCACGGCCTTGCTTGGTATGCCTGGATTCGAGGAGGCTATCGAGTCCTTGTTAAAAGCCAGGCAAGAGGTATTAAAGCGGAACGCAGCAATAGGTTCGCTGGGAGAAGAACTGAAACAGCTGGGTTTCCCGACGCTCAGCGGTGCAGCTGCGTTCACACCTTTTGATGTCGTTTCGGACCGTTTAAGAGGCATGCGCGGGTCTATGCTGGACATGTTTCGACAACCTGACGTTATTCTTAAAGCCTGTGAAAAATTATTGCCAATCATGCTTGGTCTGGCCGTTGCCACGGCAAAGATGAGTGGCAATCCCAGGGTCTTTATACCTCTACACAGGGGGGCAGATGGGTTTATGTCGCTGAAGCAGTTCGAGAAATTCTACTGGCCCACCCTGAAGGGACTAATGATGGGATTAATAGGTGCAGGGTTAACACCCTGTCCTTTCTTCGAAGGCAACTACGACTCGCGCCTGGAGTATCTCCTTGAGTTACCCAGAGGCAGGGTCCTCGGGTATTTTGACGCTTCGGATATTTTTAAAGTCAAGGAAATACTGGGTGACCACCTCTGCATCATGGGAAATGTACCGCCCTCGCTATTGCAGACAGGTAACCCCCAGGATGTAAGGGATTATTGTAAAAAGCTCATCGACGTCGTCGGCAAAGGGGGAGGCTTCATCATGGCCCCGAGAAGCGCTATAGATGAGGTGAAGCCCGAAAACCTCAAGGCAATGATTGATTTCACCAGGGAATACGGCGTATACAAATAGATGCTCAGCGGGTTAAAATTCTAGTATCAACTATTTTTGGAGGGAGAACAATGCCAGACAGAGATTTGAGAGCCTGGATGGCTCAGCTGGAAGCTGAAGGTGATTTGAAGAGAATAACAGCAAAGGTGGACTGGGATGACGAGATATCTCAAATCATAAGAAAGGTATATGTGCAGGAAGGCCCGGCGCTTCTATTTGAGAATATCAAGGGTCACGAAGCTACGTTTTCAAGAAAACTTTTCACCAATGGCCTGGGAACGCGCTCCCGTGTCAACCTCATGCTCGGCCTACCCAAAAATACATCCCCTACAGAGACTACTCAGACAATTAGAAACAGGATGAAAAAGCCGCTGGAGCCGGTGAGGGTCAAAACAGGGCCGGTCAAGGAAAACATCATCAAGGGTAAAGACGTAGACCTTTTCCAGTTACCGGTCCCCAAGTGGCACCCGCTTGATAACGGGCGCTATATCAACACGTTTAACGCTACCGTCACCAAGGACCCCGATACCGGGCAAAACAACGCAGGTGTTTACCGGGGCACGATATTGAGTAAGAACAAGATAGGCGTGCTGTTAATGCCAGTAAAGGACTGGGGTATTACTTATAGTAAGTACCAGGAGATGGGGAAACCCATGCCCGTGGCATTTGTATACGGCTGGGACCCCACTTTAATAGTCGTTGCAGGCAGTCCCGTTATCGGGCCTGAGTATGACCTGGCCGGGGCACTGAGGCAGGAGCCTGTGGAACTTATCAAGTGCGAGACCTCCGATATAGAAGTGCCCGCATCGGCTGAAATAGTGGTGGAAGGCTTTATGTCTCCTGACCCCAGCACCTACGAAATAGAGGGGCCTTTCGGTGAGGGGTCGGGGTTTTACGGGGAAGCGAGAAAGAGACCGGTGGTGGAAGTTAGCTGTATAACTCACAGAAACGATGCTATTTACCGTGGCTCTCTGGTGGGTACCAAAGAGGGTCTCACCGAGATAAGGGCATCGGTCAGTACGATGATGTCGGTGGTACTCTGGAATACCCTGGAAGCTGCCGAAATCCCCGGGGTGCTTGATATTACGTCAGGGCCGATAACCGCGGTGAAGATTCATAAAACGTATCAGGGGCAGCCGAGACAAATAGCCGCCGCTATATGGGGCTCGAAGTTCGCCGGCCACCCCTTCAACATATTAATGGTAGTTGAAGAGGATGTGGACATCCATAACCCCGCGGCGCTCATAGGCGTCATGCACCATAAGGTGAATTTTGACAGGGATTTAGTCGTTTACCCCTTATATATGGGTTCGCCCATTGATGTAAGAGTACGCTATGACTTGAGGGCTGAACTTGAATACGGGGCTGCCGTAACCAGTAAACTGCTAATCGATGCCACTACGGATTGGGAGCTCCACCCCGTGCGCGAGGAGTGGGGAAATCAGAGGTTACCACCAAATTGCCACTATTCCCGGCCGGAGACCGAGGAACTAGTGGAAAGGAGATGGGAGGAATACGGCCTGTAAACAGCGAGACAGAGGAATCGCTTTCCGGGAAAACGACTTTCCGACAGGGCGACTCAGCTGGTTATCATTCGCCTCCGCTTAACATTCGTTCATAGCATAAACCAGAGGCCCTGTCATACGGTCGGTTAAACGCTTCGGGGTATTGCTTTCTCAGTTGGTCCACATTGACCCGCTCGACCTCAACCAGGAATCCGCATACAGCCATGCCGGTGGCATTCTTGGAGGTTGGCTTATGTGGAGTAATGGTATTAATGGCGCCGCCTCTATCAAGCTCTCCCGGGATTATCGGGTCATACCTTGCCCCGTGGTCTACGTAGACAGTGCCAGGCATTATTCTCTCCGTGACGTAGGCTCCGGCGAGGACGCCGCCCCTATCGTTGTAGACATTGACCACGTCTCCGTGCTTGATACCCCTCCTGGCGGCTTCCGACGGGTGAATCCACATCGTCTGGTAGGCGTATCCGTCCGGACCGACGATTTTACAGGTCTCCATTTCTCTCAGCCACTTCATATCATCGTGCTGAGAATGTACTCTCCACCTCGGATGGTTGGAAACGATGAGCAGGGGATATTTTTTGGCCCTCTCGCCGGAAAGTCTTTCATCGTGGCTCTCACCCTTTTCAATCCAGTGTGGGACCGGCGGTCTTTCCTTATCACCGGGGAAGTGCTCAGCTAATCTCTGGGAATAGAATTCCAGCTTACCGGATGGTGTCCTCAGAGGGTTATTGTCGGGGTCTTCATAGAACTTCCTCATACCGACATCTTTTTTCTTCCAGTCGGTATCGGTCGGGACGACGTAATACCCCTTT
>JAUWYU010000054.1 GCA_030615655.1 Dehalococcoidia bacterium | reverse complement strand
CCCCGTCTCATTCAACTCCACCTCAGCCCGGCCCCTGAAGACTTCAGTCGCATTCCAGTCGGTCTCACCGTGCCTTGCCAGAATAACCTCTACCATAGCACCAAAGCGAGGTTGGAAAAACCCCCGCCCTACTTCTTATTTTTCTCTTCTACCTTCTCAACCTCTATCGTGCATTCCGTCACCAGTGCCGCAAACGCCCCGATGGCTGCCAGAAGCGGGGCTACAAGAATACCTGCCACCACCACCGGAGCGCCCACAGACAGGGGGATCTCTATTATAATTTTACCTTCATGCAGCAGGCGCACCCTTCTAATATTGCCCTCGCGTATCAGCTGCTTCACCTTCTCCACAACCTGGTTTCCTGATACCGTAAATTTTTCGCTCTCTGCCATCATAACCTCCCTGCTTAATGTATAACTGCATATTAGATAAGTCATTAGTTTCGTGTCAAGTAACAGACGATTTGGAGAGGGGTTCATCCTGAAGGGACAAAGGGGGTGAGGTTAAGTTAAGGTATTGAATAATATAATTTTCGTGCTATACTGTGGGCATACAGGAGGTTGATTTGAAGAGCAAAGACTTTCTCTCCATCGCCGACCTCGGCCGTGAAGATATAAGGCTGCTCATAGCCAATGCCATCGATATGAAAGCCGAAGGCTGGAGCTCCCTGCTGAGCAATAAGGTATTGGTCCTCATGTTTGAAAAACCATCGCTACGGACACGGGTAAGCTTCGAGATAGCCATGCGCCAGCTGGGCGGTCACTGCCTCTATCTATCGCCGGACGAGGTTCGCCTGGGAAAACGCGAGTCAGTTCCTGATGCCGCCCGGGTGCTCAGCCGCTATGCCAACGCTATTGTCGCCCGTACCTTCTCCCATCAAACTCTAGAGATTCTGGCTGACCATGCCGATATACCCGTCATAAACGCTCTTTCCGACCTGGAACACCCGTGCCAGGCGCTGGCCGACCTCCTTACCATTTATGAGAATAAGGAAACTCTTGAGGGCATAACCCTGGCCTATATCGGCGATGGCAATAATGTAGCCCACAGCCTGATGCTGGCAGCCTCTCTCTGCGGGATGCACTTCCGTATAGCTTCCCCCCGCGACTACCAGGTTCAGGAGCAAATTCTGCAGCTGGCTCAGGACTTTGCCGCTGGAAGCGGCTCTGAAATATACTGCACTGAAGAGCCGCGCTTGGCTGTTACCGATGCCGATGTTGTCTATACCGATGTCTGGGCAAGTATGGGACAGGAGAACGAGGCTGACCAGAGACACCAGGTATTTACCGGCTATCAGGTAAACGATGAACTGCTCTCCCTGGCCAGGCAAGACGCCATATTGATGCACCCCCTGCCCGCCCACCACGGCGAGGAGATAGCCGAGAATATTCTATACAGCCCGCAGTCGGTTGCCTTTGACCAGGCTGAGAACAGGATGCACGCGCAAAAGGCACTGCTGGCGGAAATACTGGGTGGCCTGGAGATACCGCTCTCTAATCTCCAGTAAGGATGGTGACATTATGTTAAAAACCATAATAAACCGCGGCTGGTACCCCGCTCTAATAACGGCCATAGCCGTAGTCGGTCTGATATATGAATGGCCGATTGAGGCGGTGGCTCCGGCTCTAATTGTTATCCTGTGCATAGGACTGGTGGTAGCCGCAATTAGAGTCAAGAAGAACGAACTGGAGCTTCAGTCCATGAGGCTAACGCAACTTGCCGGATACTTTAATCGCCGCTTCATGGGCAACTCATCACTTTCTATCTTCTCCGTCATCGACAGCCTCTTCAGCGTGGAAAATCCCAAGGTATGGGACTGGGCCAGGGCCTGCGGCATGTCGCAGCGCATCTTTGATACATGGTCGAATAATTTTACCACCAGGGTGGAAAGCGACCTGAGAAGCCGGAGATATACCGTCTTTCTGCACACTCACCTTAACGAGCTGTGGTCAATTAACAGCCACTACTACGAGTTCACGGAACAATTTCACGAAATAGCGGACAAGTTTGAAGTCCCGCCGGAAATAGTCGGTTCCTATAACCGATTTGTCGTGGAATATAACGCTTTTGTTCAGAGTTTCAGGGACACCATCACCGAACTGAGAAATGTCGCCAGGACTCAGATTGAAGCCCCCAGTGTGAAATTCGCCCGGGAGCTGCCAACGGTGAAGGGAGATTCAGTCAGCTACACGCCTGAGGCCTGAACCGGATATCCTAAACAATCCGTAAAACGGCACAGGTGGTAATCGTGAGGTTAGCCAATAAAGTAGCCATAATTACAGGGGCAGGCTCCGGGATAGGGAGAGCCTCGGCATATGTCTTCGCCAGAGAAGGAGCCAGGATAGCGGTCGCCGATATTGATGATGCCGGTGGAGAAGAGACAGTAGCTGCCATCAAGGCAGATGATGGCGATGCCATTTTTGTCCATACTGATGTCTCCAAAGCTTCTGAAATAGCAAATCTGGTAAAGGTAACCGGGGACAAATTTGGTAAAATTGACATATTTTTCAATAATGCCGGCGCATTTGAAGGAGATATTTGCGAGGTTCTGGAGGAAGAAGTCTGGGACAGAGTTTATGCTGTAGACGTCAAGAGTATCTTTTTCTCGGCGAAATATGCGGCGCCGGAGATGAGAAAGACCGGGGGCGGCGTTATTATCAATACCGCATCCAACTCTGTAAATAATCCCACACCGGGGATGTGCTGTTACATAAGTGCCAAGGGCGCTGTTATTGCACTAACTAAGGTATTAGCTGTAGAGCTGGCTCCAGACAATATTCGGGTTAATTGCGTAAGCCCGTCGCTGACAGATACAGGGATAGTTGACAGAATTAAGGCAGACAGCGTTAGTGCAGAATGGTTAAACGCTATGGTAAGTCGTTTTCCCCTAGAGAAACGTCTGATTAAGCCTGAAGAAATAGCCCATGCGGCTCTATATCTGGCCTCTGATGAAGCTTCAATGACTACCGGGATAAACCTGATTGTAGATGGCGGGTCTGGAATATAGATAAGAGGGGCTTACACCCCTCTTCACCGTCCTGTTGGGGGATGAGGGGAGAATTACAGGACAAGCCACAGATGATATGGGGGCGGCAGGGTGGGAAAAGATAACATAGAAAAAGAGGGTCTTCGTCTCTCCTGGACACCCCGAAGGAGATAAGGCATTTTGACCAAGCCTATTGTCGCCATTGTTGGCAGGCAGAACGCCGGTAAGTCCACTCTCCTCAATAGAATCGCCGGAAAGCCCCTGGCTATTGTCGAGGATATACCGGGGACCACCCGCGACCGCGTCTTCGCCAATGTCACCTGGCAGGGTGTCGAGTTTACTCTGGTTGACACCGGCGGCCTGGAGTTGGAGCCGAGTTCCACCATCGCCCGGGGCGTCAAGGCACAGATAGAGGCAGCCATCAGCGAGGCTGATGCTATTGTGTCCCTGGTAGATGTCACCGAAGGTGTTACGCCGTCAGACCTGGATATTGCTGACATGCTACGCCGGGTCAACAAGCCCATACTGCTCGTGGCGAACAAAGCAGACAATACCAGACTTGAAAACGAAGCCGTAGAATTCTACGAATTAGGGCTGGGAGAACCGCTGCCGGTTGCCGCCCATCATGGCCGCGGCATTGCCGAGTTACTGGATAAGGTTAAGGAACTGCTGCCGCCCCAGGCACCGGCCGGGGCTGAGCCGGAAGCCATCAAGGTGGCCATTGTCGGCCGGCCCAATGTCGGCAAGTCAATGCTGTTAAATGTCCTCTTGGGCGACAAGCGGGCTATTGTCGATGATGCCCCGGGAACCACTCGCGATGCCGTGGACACGCTGTTTGACTTTAACGGGCAAAGTGTGCTACTTATTGATACGGCCGGTATCAGACGGCGGGGACGGGTGAAAGCCGGAGTAGAACGGTACAGCGTCATCCGAACCCTGCGGGCTATCGACCGGGCTGATATCGCCCTGCTTGTTCTCGATGCTGCCGAGATGGCAACCACTCAGGACACGCATATTGCTGGCTATATTCAACAGGCCGCCAGGGGCATCGTGCTGATAGTTAATAAGTGGGACTTGGTTGAAAACAAAGACAAAGCCGAGTGGAATAAATACATCAAAAGCCAGTTCAAGTTTGTCGCTCACGCACCGGTACTGTACACCTCGGCCAAAACAGGACAGGGAGTAGATAAGATTATGCCTCAGGTCAGCCAAGTATATCAGGAGAGGCTTAAACGGTTATCCACCGCCACGATAAATAACATTATACAGCAGGCAATTGCCGCTCACAACCGACCCCGGAGTCAGAGCAAGCAGTTGAAGGTCTTTTACGTTACCCAGGCGGAAGTCAACCCGCCAACCTTCGTCTTCTTCACCAACGACGCCCGGTTAGTCCACTTCTCGTACCGACGCTACCTGGAAAATAAACTGCGCCGGGCATTCGGCTTCGACGGCACACCGCTCCGCCTTATTTTCAAGACCAGAGGTGAAGAATGATATACGTCATGTATATCACCGTGGTTCTAATCGGTTACCTCGTAGGCTCGATACCATTCGGCGTAATAATAGCGCGAATATTCGCCAAAAAAGATATCAGGCAGATAGGCAGCGGCAAGATAGGAATGACCAATGTTCTGCGAGCTGCCGGCAAGAAGGCGGCGGCGCTGTCGCTCATTCTCGATATAGGCAAGGGGATAATAGCTGTAGTATTAGCTAAATTGATATTCAGCACTGACTATGTAGCCAGCCTTACCGCCGACTCTTCATGGGTACTGTACAATTCCCAGGCCCTGGCGGCTCTGGCGGCGATTGCCGGCCACACCTGGTCGGTATTCCTGAAATTCAAGGGAGGACGGGGCGTGAACACCTTCATCGGCGGTCTGCTGGGTATGTACTGGCCGGCGGCGGTGTTGGGTGGCGGCATCATGATTATCGTGGGAATCATATCCAAATACATGTCACTCGGCTCGATTTCCGGGGCCGTATCGGCCTTCATTATGCTGATATTCCTGTTCATCCTGAAATCATACCCGGTTGAATACCTGACTTATACTATCTACACCATGATAGGTGCCATATTTATCTTTTTCATGCACCGTGACAATATCATCCGGTTGGTATCCGGCACAGAACGCAAGCTGGGCGACAATTCAAAAATAAGATAACCCTCCCTCAGTGGATAAGCATGAATAAGGGCTGTCCACCAGCGTCTAAAGAAAGTACAGCGTAAAATATGCAGAAAGTCACTATCATCGGTACCACCAGCTGGGGAATAACGCTGGGAATATTGCTGGCCAATAAGGGACTGGATGTCAGGCTGTGGGCACGGACGGAACGAGAGGCCAGCAAACTCAGGAAAAAAGGCGACCCGGTGCGCTTCCCCGACATTACGCTACCACCGCAGATAACAATTACCAGCCATATGGATGAAGCCATAGACGATGTCAGCGCCGTTATTTTAGCGGTACCCTCGGCAACCATGAGACAGAATATCTCACGGGTCGCCAGCCACCTGACCAAATCAACCCTGGTGATAAGCGCCGCCAAGGGACTGGAGATTGGCAGCAATAAACGCATGTCGGAAGTAATCGCCGAGGAGATTAATCCCCGTTTTTGCTCCAATATCTGCGCGCTTTCCGGACCCCAGCTCGCCCGCGAGGTTATGCGCAATCTGCCTGCCGCCGCCGTAATAGCCTCCGAAGATATCTCCACCGCCAGAAAGGCTCAACAACTGCTGACAACCCCAAACTTCTGCGTCTTCACCAATGCCGATATCATAGGGGTGGAGCTGGCGGGAGCATTAAAGAATATCCTTGCCCTCGGGGCCGGTATCGCCGACGGACTTGGTTACGGGGACAACGCTAAAGCCGCTTTTATGACACGAGGCCTGACCGAGATAACTGCCCTCGGCATGACGTTGGGGGCAAACCCCCTCACCTTCTCCGGATTGGCTGGACTGGGTGATGTTATCGCCACCTGTACGAGCCCGTTAAGTCGCAACCACTATGTAGGTACCGAACTGGCTAAAGGACGCCCGCTGGCTGAGATAACCGAAGCCATGACCGAGGTAGCCGAGGGAATAAACACTACCCTGGTTGCCCAGAACCTGGCTCAGCAGCTCGGACTGGAAATGCCGATTGCGGAAAAAATTCATCAGGTGCTCTATGAAGGTGCTGACCCTCGCCAGGCAGCCACCGAGCTGATGGGTGGTAATGTCAAGCATGAATTATCCGGGCGTCGCTGGCGATTGTTCTCCCTCTTCAGGCGGGGTCGGCGTTCCTCAAAATCCTGACCTCAGGAATCAGCGCTGGTTCTTCTCACAGGTCCCAGGCTCCTCGCCAGCTCCTCAAACAGCTTGCGCTGCTCCTTACTCAGTGATTCAGGTGTCACCACAAGCAATCTGACCATCTGGTCACCGCGCCCGTTTCCGTGCAGGTGGGGAATACCCTTATCCTTCAACCGAAAGACTTTACCGGTCTGGCTGCCGGACGGGATTTTAATCTTGCTCTTACCGTAAAGGGTAGGCAATTCCACTTCCGTGCCCAGGGCCGCCTGAGCAAAGTTGACCGGCAGTTCAAAGAGAACATCATCATCCTCCCGGGCGAAGAATTCGTGCCTGGCTACCGATAGCACCACGTAAAGATTACCCGGTGAGCCACCGCGAGAGCCGGCATCCCCCTCGCCACTGAGCCTGATTCCGTTACCATCATCCACCCCGGCTGGCACCGTGACGGAGATACGCCGCTTATGCTTCTGAACACCGTTGCCTTTACAGTCACGACAGGGCTCGGTAATCAGCCTGCCCTCACCACGACACTGCCCGCAAACAGCCGTGTTGATAAACTGACCAAAGAGGCTCCTCTGTACCCGGCGTACCTGACCGGTACCATCGCAGTTGGGGCACCGGTTGGGCTGACTACCCGGTCTGGAACGAGTTCCCTGGCAGGTGGAGCATATCTCAATACGCGATATCTCAATTTCCTTTTCGCAGCCCAGAGCCGCCTCTTCAAAGGAGATTGTTATTCTGTAACGGAGGTCATTACCGCGCCTTGGTGCCTGGCGGGTAGCCGTGCCGGTACCGCCGAAAAAGGCTTCAAAGATGTCGCCAAAACCTCCGAAATCAAACCCCTCAAAACCCCTCCCGAACAGGCTCTCGGCGCCGCTGTGCCCGAAGCGGTCATAGGCGGCACGTTTATCAGCGTCCGAGAGCACTTCGTAAGCTTCGTTCACTTCCTTGAACTTTTCCTCCGCCCCATCATCGCGGTTGCGGTCGGGGTGATACTGGAAAGCCAGATTACGAAAAGCCTTCTTTATATCCTCGCTCGAGGCGTCACGGGATACCCCGAGCACATCGTAATAATCACGTTTCACGGCCATATTATTTACCTTCAAGCCTCCAGAACACAGGTATCCAATTCTATGATACAGGCGGGATTGAATGCTTGTCAATCAAGTTAACCCCGAAAAGCGATGTGCCGGACGACCAGACAGGACAGCTTCACTTAATCTGGCAGCCCTGCTGATTCTGCCGGTTCTTTATCTAGAGCGCTTCGTCCAGATAGCTCTGCAGGATGAGCGCCGCCGCCGCCGCGTCGTACCTGGTTCTCCCGTTGGTTTTCCTTACCCCCCGCACCATGCGTTTCGCTTCTATCGTGGATAAACGCTCATCCCTGTATTCCACGGGGACATCGGTATGACGGCACAGTACCGTCACAAAGGCTTTTACCTTCTCCGCCTGCTCACCCTGACTGCCGTCCATGGAAAGAGGTAAACCGACGATAATCCGGCCGACCTCATGCCGGCGGACGATATCGGTAACATCCCGTATATCTGCCTCTTCGTCTGTCCGCGAGATAATAGTCAGCGGGCTGGCCAGTATGCCCAGCGGGTCACTGAGCGCCACCCCGATACGGCTATCCCCGATATCAAGTCCCAGATTGCGCGTTATGGTTACCTCCAGACTACAGCAGGCTCTTTACCAGACGCAGGGCTTCATCCAGCTTATCCTTGTCCTTGCCGCCCGCCTGGGCAAAGCTCGCCCTGCCGCCGCCCCCGCCGCCAGCCACCTTGGAGACCTTTTTCACTATTTCACCGGCGTTATAGCCCCTCTTCACCAGGTCCGGGGTCACCGCCGCGATAAAAACAGGCCTGCCTCCGCTGACCGCGCCCAGCACCACCACCACACTCCCCAGCTTATCACGAATCAGGTCAGCCATTTCCCGCATAACCTGCTGGCTGGAAGATGCCGCCCTCGCCGCCACCAGGTTCACCCCGTTGACCACCTCCACCCGACCCAGCAGTGATTCAACTTCCTTCCTGGACAGCTCCCTCTCCAGAGACAGGGCACGTTTACGCTCCTTATCCAGTTCGGCTAGTAGGCCGGCAACTTTGTTACTAACGTCATCTGGTGTAGCATCTACCGATTTCGCAATATCCTCGAGGAAAGATATCTTCATATCTACAATAGCCTCGGCCTCCCGACCCGTCACCGCTTCGATTCGGCGTAAACCCGCGCCGATGCTGCCCTCGCTGACAATGTGGAAATAACCGATTTCTCCGGTGTGGGCAACATGGGTGCCGCCGCAGAGCTCGGCGCTCACTGCCGGTTCGCCGATTTTCATGACACGGACGACATCGCCGTACTTCTCGTCGAACAGGGCGATGGCTCCCGCTTCAATAGCCTTTTTATAAGAGGTCTCCTCGTCATAC
>JAUWYU010000025.1 GCA_030615655.1 Dehalococcoidia bacterium | reverse complement strand
CTTTTCCCAGGGCAAGTCGAGGTCGTCACGGCCGAAGTGCCCGTAGGCGGCAAGCTGGCGGTAGATGGGACGCCGCAGGTCGAAGTACTGGATGATAGCCCCGGGCCTGAGGTCGAAGTGCCTGCTAATCAGGTCCTTAATTACCTGGTTATCAGCCTTAGCGGTGCCGAAGGTCTCGATAGATACGGAGAGCGGTTGTGCCTTGCCGATGACATAGGCGACCTGCATCTCAAAACGGTCGGCCAGTCCGGCCGCCACTACGTTCTTGGCTATATACCGGGCCATATAAGAAGCCGAACGGTCAACCTTGGTCGGGTCTTTGCCGGAGAAGGCCCCGCCGCCGTGGCGGGCGACACCCCCGTAGGTATCAACGATAATCTTGCGCCCGGTAAATCCCGTGTCCGATACCGGCCCCCCGATAACGAATCGGCCAGTAGCATTAACATAGTATATAGTCCTGTCGTCTATCAGCGAAGCCGGGACCACCTTCCTGATAACATGCTCGATAATATCCTTCTCGATACGGTCATGGCTGACATCTTCGTCATGCTGTGCCCCGATAACAACATTAACCACGCGTTTGGGAACGCCGTTGCTGTATTCAACGGTTACCTGTGATTTGCCGTCGGGCCGGAGGTATTCCAGCGTCTTGTCCTTCCTGACCTGAGCCAGACGCCGGCACAGCTTCTGCGCCAGGGAAATGGTAAGAGGCATCAGCTCCGAAGTCTCGTTGCAGGCAAATCCCACCATCATTCCCTGGTCACCAGCACCGATTTCATCAAGGTCGCTGACTCCGGCACCTTCTTTAGACTCCAGAGATTTACTGACACCCATGTCAATATCACCGGATTGTTCCTTGACCGACACCAGCACCCCGCAGGACTGGTAATCAAATCCGTATTCAGGGCGGGTATAACCAATATCACAAACGACGTCCCTCACTATCCTGGGAACATCAACATAGCAATTTGTGGTAATTTCTCCCAAAACAGTCACCAGCCCGGTAGTAGTAGCGACTTCACAGGCTACCCGGCCGTAGGGGTCTTTCTCCATAATGTCATCCAAAATAGCATCCGATATCTGGTCGCACATCTTGTCCGGGTGGCCTTCGGTGACTGATTCCGATGTCAACATATAATTAGGTGAAGTGGCAAAACTATTAGACATCTCTAACCTCCGTTTCTATAAAGTCAAAGACTCTTCGGGCTGATAGGGTTTCTATGTCCCCTCTTCCCAGCTGGCCAAATACTTCTGCTGCTCTGCCGTCAGACTATCAATCTCCACACCCATCGCCTGAAGTTTAAGCCGGGCTACCTCTTTATCAATTTCTTCGGGCACAGGGTGCACCTTAATCTCCAGCTTACCCTTATTTTTAACCATATATTCCGCACACAGCGCCTGGTTGGCAAAGCTCATATCCATAACGCTGGCCGGATGTCCCTCGGCCGCCACCAGATTTATCAACCTCCCCTCACCCAGCAGGTACAGGCAGTGTCCGTCCTTAAGAGTATACTCTTCAACGAAGTCCCTGACGGTGCGCTTCTTCTTACTCATACCTTCCAGAGCCGGAATATTAATCTCGGCGTTGAAATGTCCGCTATTCGCCAGAATGGCGCCATCCTTCATTACCTGGAAGTGCGCTTTATCGATGACATTTTTATCCCCGGTAACCGTAATAAAGATAACACCAACCTTAGCTGCTTCCAACAGGGGCATCACCTGGAAGCCGTCCATGACCGCTTCAAGGGCACGGACCGGCTCCACCTCAACGACGATAACGTGTGCTCCCAGTCCTCTGGCCCTCATGGTAACACCGCGTCCGGTCCAGCCATAGCCACAAACCACCACCTTTTTACCGGCCCACAGAATATTGGTGGCACGGGTGATGCCGTCTATGGTGCTCTGTCCGGTGCCATAGCGATTATCAAAGAAATGCTTGGTATCAGCATCATTTACGGCAATCATGGGATACTTCAGTTGTCCGGCATTATGCATACTGCGCAGGCGGATAACGCCGGTGGTGGTCTCCTCGGCACCGCCGATGATATTCACAATCAGGTCGCTCCTCTTGGTGTGAATTGTATTAACGAGGTCCGCACCATCGTCAATAGTAATGTGAGGTTTACTATCCAGAGCGGCCATAATGTGCTTGTAGTAAGTGACCTCATCCTCGCCCGTGATAGCGTTGGTAGGAATGCCATACTCCACCAGCGCCGCCGCCACATCATCCTGAGTGCTGAGTGGATTGGACGCGCATAAAACCACGTCGGCTCCCCCTGCCTTCAGGGTCAGTGCCAGATTGGCTGTCTCCGAGGTGATATGCAGGCAACCGGAGATGCGGATACCGCTTAATGGTTTCTCTTTAGTAAACCTCTCCCTGATTAACCCCACCACCGGCATCTCCCGGAAAGCCCACTCTATTCGCTGTCTGCCAACTTCGGCCAGTGACATGTCTCTGACATCATAGTTGGTTGAGGTCATAAGCTACTCCTTTTTGCACCCACTATATTGATTACTCATGATACATTATATTTTGGGATAATTCAAACTGCAATTTTGGACATTTGGCACGATTTCTTCCGATGGCGAAAGCCGGTACAATTTTTGAATCCCATACGGTTCAAGTTATACATGCCACAATACATGATACAACAGATGATGGCATAATTCAAATCGATAATCTGGACAATTGGCATGCTAACTGCACAGGATGCATGCAGCGGCTCCAACCCCTGCCTGTTAAAATATATCCTAGGCGATTCCCCAGTCCTGATAGCCCTGTCGTATAACAGCCGCGTATTCTTTTGAAGGTAAAGATTCTTCCAGTTGTCCGGACTTGATATAGGTTACGGCCTGGACAGGCTCGTGGTATTCATCAAATACGGTAACATTCAATCTTGTATAGCCGGGTTCATACTTATCCATCTGTCTCAAGCATGCCTCGCTTACCTCATAGATAGCGCCGCGCACCTTCTCGCCCCGGACTGACTTGATGCTGGCCTTGCCACCCCGCCACTCCCGGAACCAGCCGGTAAATACCAGCTTGTAATTGGGTAAAGTAGCTATGAATTTCGGCTGGCTGTCCGGACAGCGTGCCTGCATCTGTTTTTTACTTAGATTGCTGGCATAGGCAAAGTAATACACACGTTTTCCTTTCATACATAATATAAATTATATTACAACTCCATCTTTAATAAAAATTAAGCAGAACCACCGCCTGCTTCTCGGTTGACATCTTCAGATAATATGTATAACATGTTTAGGCAGCTATATATAATGAATAAATCTGCACAGCATGGATAGAGGCACGGTTCGGTAGAAAAGAAAGAGCAGATTAATATTAAAGATATGTCCGTATAAGATACCTGAGAAATCCTTGGTTAATGGTAAAATGCCATGCACAGATTGCTAGCTGTTATCCTGGCGGGGGGCATGGGGGAGCGCTTGAGCATTCTGTCTCAGGAGCGCGCCAAGCCGGCAGTCCCTTTTGCCGGCAAGTACCGCATCATAGATTTTACACTCAGTAATTGCGTTAACTCGGGGATTCACAACGTCATTGTTCTAACCCAGTATCAGCCGGTCTCTCTTACCGAGCATATCGGTATTGGTGCGCCCTGGGGTCTGGTGCCTCCGGACAGAAGTATACGGCTGTTACAGCCCTACCTGGCGCGTGAGGAAGGCCGGGACTGGTATAAAGGGACGGCTGACGCCGTCCACCAGAACCTTAGCCGTATTGAAGGGGAGGAAGTCGAGACTGTCCTCGTCCTCAGCGGTGACCATGTCTACAAGATGGACTACGCCCCGATGCTTGATTTCCACAGAGAGAATACGGCGGATGTTACCCTGGCGGTGACCCGCATGCCAGAAGAGGAATTACCGCGGTTCGGCACGGTGGTCACGGATGAAAAAGGGCAGGTAATCCGTTTCCAGGAGAAGGTAAAGCACCCGGAGAGTAATCTCGTCTCCATGGGCGTTTATATCTTTAATATGAACATTCTTCGGCAGTGGTTGGAGGCAAGGTCGGGGCATGATTTCGGGAGGAATATATTTCCCAAGATAGCTGCCAAAGGCAGAACTTTCGCCTACATTTTTGATGGATACTGGCGTGACATAGGTACGTTAGACAGCTACTGGCAGTCCAACATGGAAATACTGGGGATGTCTCAAACATTCCTGTCAGACATTGACTGGCCTTTATACACCAAGGAAGTGGAGAGGCCCCCGACCAAGATTTGCAGTACCGCCACCGTTAGCAATTGCTTGTTATCCAGCGGCTGTAAAATTGAGGGACATGTGGAACGCTCCATCCTATCACCGGGAGTTCAGGTGGCCGAAGGCGCTATCATCAGAGACTCCATTGTTATGGACGATACCGAGATCGGTCGGGAAAGCATCATCGACCATTCCATACTGGACAAGGAGGTGATAGTCGAGCCTGCTTGTCATGTCGGCCTCGGTGATGACTACCACGTTAACCGTAGTAGTCCCAAACTATTAAACACCGGGTTAACTATTATCGGTAAGCGGACGGTCATTCCTCCCGGCTATAAGATAGGCCGTAACTGTATTATCCACGACAGTGTCGTGGAGGGTGACTTCACCGACTCCGAGGTACAGAGCGGCGAAACTATCAAGCCAAAGCGCAAGCCAATCCGTATAAAAGTGTAAGCGTTCTGCCGGGCCAGCCGGATTTCCGGTTTATTTATCAGGGCGAGGAAACGTATGTCCGAGCTAAGACAAGACGTCACTACCAAGGAGTGGGTGATACTGGCCCCGCAAAGGGGCAAGCGCCCACAGCAAAGACCGAAAAAGAAGACGGCTGCCATTGATAATACACCCAGCTGGGAATCGACCTGTCCTTTTTGTCCCGGCAACGAAGTGGAAACACCGGAAGAAGTCTTTAGAATCCCCATTTCGGACGAAACGTCAGACTGGGCGGTGAGGGTAGTGCCCAACCGCTTCGCGGCGCTAACGCCCGAGGGAGACACCACCAGGACAGAGGAAGGACCCTTTTTCCGCAAGATGGGCGGCTTCGGTGTACACGAAGTGATTATTGACAACCCGTCTCACAACACACCCCTGGCACTGATGCCTTACGAACATGTAGAGAAGGTGCTGACAGCCTACCAGGAAAGGTACAACGCTTTGAAGAAGAACCGGCTACTCAAGCACATCAATATATTCAAAAATTACGGCTGGACGGCGGGAACTTCCCTGGTACATCCTCACTCCCAGCTGGTGGCGACACCCATCATGACCACCTACTACCACCGCAAGTTTGATGTCGCCCATGAATATTACGCTGACATGGGGAGGTGCCTCTACTGCGACTTTATTGCCTGGGACCTGGATAAGGGAGACAGCCGGGTCGTGGCTGAGACTAAAGAGTTTCTTATCGTCCACCCTTACGCCTCACATGTACCCTACGAGACCTGGATTCTTCCCAAGATGCATTGTGCCTCCTTCGGCTTGTTCCCGGCGGCTCATCTTGCCGAGCTGGCCGAGGTGGTGAAAGACGTTGCCTTCTGCTTATATCAGGGACTTAACAATCCTGCCTACAACCTCGTTATTGACAGCACCACTACGGATGACGAAGAAGACCCGTACTACCACTGGCATATCAGGGTAATACCCAGGCTGACTACCATTGCCGGGTTTGAAATGGGGTCGGGTATCTATATCAGCACGGCACTGCCTGAAGAGACGGCCAGTTATATGAGACAGATAGCCAAATCCTGTCCCGATGATGTCTGCATAACTTTTAAAAAATAGGTTCTGCCGTTTATATAAGCAAGGAGGGTTATTTGACATGAATGAAACGTTGACGGTCATTAGAAACAGAAGGAGCATCAGAAAATACAAAGCGGAACAGATAGGTGATTCAGAATTACAGGCAATATTGGAAGCCGCCATATACGCGCCCAGCGCCATGAACCAGCAAAAGTGGCATTTCACGGTGATACAGAGCCGGGAAACGCTTGATAAAATGACTAAAACGATAAAGGAAAACCTGCTGAATTCCAGCATCGAGTTCTTAGCCGAAAGAGCTAAAAGTCCCGACTTTAATATCTTTTATAATGCCCCTACGGTTATATTGATAACGGCAGACGAAAAAGCGCATTTTACCGAACTCGATTGCGGGGCGGCGGCGGAAAACATCGCCCTGGCCGCCGAATCACTGAACATAGGTTCATGCCTTATCGGAATGTCCGGCTTCCTTTTCGGATCGGAAAAAGCCGGCGAAATAAAGAAGGAGCTGGGAGTCCCGGAAGGGTACAAACATATCTTATCGGTAGCGCTCGGATATAAAGAAGACGAAAATCCCGCCACACCACCCAAAAACAAGGACGTGATTAATTATATCAAATAGGCAGGGTTTGAGGAATAGAACTATCCCAGTCCAATAACCCTGGAAAGAAATTCCTCTACTTCAGCAGTTGACTTCAGAAAATAATCGGCAGATGATAACGGGTTCTCCCCGCCAACGAAGATGCTCCAGCCTTGCGGACGGTGAACAACCCGGAAAGCATCTTCATCGGTGGTATCGTCACCCAGATAGACGGTCAGCACCTCCTCCAGCTTGAGGAAAGCCTTTATTTCCCGGGTGATAGCCTCGACAGCTTTCCCCTTATGCCAGTCTATCGGCGGTCTGACCTCCCAGACCTTTTTCCCCGAGGAAACCCGGACCTGACCTTCATTGAGCCAAGGCCGGGTGAGCCGGCGGAAAGTTTCCGCCACGGCATTTTCCTCCTCCTCTTTCACCAGCCGATAGTGAACACTCAGGCTCAGCCCCTTGTCTTCAACAATGACCCCGCCGATGCTGTCCAGCGCCGCCGATAGCTGCCCGGCAAGGTCTTTAATCGTTGTTCGGGCCAGTTCGGCCCGTTGGCTTACATACTTGAGGCCGGGACCTTCAATTTCAAGACCATGGTTTCCTGCGTAGTAAATCCCTTCTATGGACACCATGGACATGAGTTCTGCCATGGAGCGCCCGCTGACGATGCCCACGCTGGAGGTCGTCTTCTGCACCAGAGTATAAAGCTTCTCCCTGACTTCAGGTGATAATATCGCCTCCGCAGGTCGGCCGACAATCGGAGTCAGGGTGCCGTCATAATCGGAGAGGAGCAGAAGATGGGGTGCGGCTTTGACGTCGGCGGAAAAAGCTGCCCATGCCTGAAATAGATACTCCACTAGACCCCCGCTATTGAGATGAGCCTGGAGACCATGGAGGCGCCCCAGCGGTAAATATTATTGCCAGCCACAATCTCACGCATATTCCTCATGCGCCGTCGCCTCTCCACCTCCGGCATCTCTATCGCAGCTTTTATCTTACCGGCAAAATCGCTGATGTCATAGGGATTGATGAGAAGAGCGTCCTGCATTTCTACCGCTGCCCCGGTGAACTGACTAAGAATTAATACCCCGTCGCCGTCAACCCTGGCCGAGACATATTCCTTGGCCACCAGATTCATGCCGTCGTGGAGAGAACTGACGATACAGAAGTGGGCCAGGCGGCGCAGCGCGTTTAACGTCAGTGGTGCCAGCTGCCTTGTCATCGGAATCACAGGTTTCCACGAGTCGGTGCCGTATTTATCGTTTATGCCGTTCATCAGGTCGTCAATCCTCTGTCCTATCTCCTTGTAGGTGTCAATCTGAGTCCGGCTGGGCATACCCGCCTGAATAAAGACCACTTTGCCCCTGTAGCTCGGGTTGTCTTCAAGGAGTTTGTCCAGCGCCTGTAGCCTCTCCGGTATCCCCTTGGTGTAGTCCATCCGGTCCATGCCGATACCGATATATTTCCCTTCCAGGTCAAACTCGCGGCGCAGACTCGCTATCTCACTCTCCACAGCCTCCGCTCCCGCCTGCTCGGAGAGGCTGTCAAAGTCCACGCTGATGGGGAAGGGCTGCACTATAGTCGTGTTGCCCTGGCGAATTATTGCCGAGCTTTCACGGTCGGTTCGGGCTTCCAGGCTGCGCTCCACCGACTCCACAAAGTTGTTGCAGAAAGACCGGGTGTGGAAACCCATCAGGTCGTTGCCGAGCATACCGATGAGTATCTCCTCGTGCCACGGACAGGTCCGGAACACCTCGTAGGTAGGCCAGGGGATGTGCCAGAACTGGCCGACGGTCAACTCCGGATTTCGCTCCTTGAGATAGTGCGAAAGCAGGGCGAAGTGGTAGTCCTGCACCAGCACCACCGCCTTCCGGCCGCCTATCTCCTGCATGACAGCATCGGCGAAAATCTGGTTAACCTTCTTGTAGGTGTTCCACCAGTCCTCGGAAAAGACGGGCGGTGTAAAGGTAACATGGCACAGCGGCCACAATGCCTCGTTGGCGAAGCCGAGGTAGAAACCGGCCACTTCCTCTTCCGTCAGCCATACCCGGCGCAGGGTATACTCCGGTTTGTCCGGCGGTACGGCAATACGGTCATGTTCGTCAACAACCCTTTTATCGGCGTCGCCGGTGCCCTGAGCTACCCAGGTGCCTCCCGAGGCGCGCATAACCGGGTCCAGAGCCTCGGTAAGACCGCTAACCGGGCGGTTCCACTCTATCTCATCCCCTGACATGGTATGAATATAGGGTTCCCGGTTGGAGACGACAATAAATAAGCTGTCGCCCAGCTTCGACTGCACCAGCTGGTACAGTCTGTCCTTGTTCCACTGCAGTTCTTCCATCTGGCTGGACCTCCGCTACCCATCAGGGTAGTTCAACTAGCCTTGACAGTCAAGCTGTTCTGTCCCCGGCCGGATACGAAGACCGGTCGGTTAACTCACCTGATAAGTTCCCTTATAGTCTTGCTCCCGCTCTCGGCCGGATAATTCTTCAGATAGGCACCGAAGTATGGGTCATGCCCCAGTTCATCCATTGTCCTGGCCATTCCCTGTGCCAGAGTCATATTCCCGGTACACAGGTTGTCCAGCAGGTTTAATACGGCGATATCAATATATTCCAGGCTGACCACGGTGCTCCAGCCTATGTAGGCCGAAGCCCCTTTTTCAATAAAAGCCGCCGGCATATCGTCATAGTAATAACTCTCACACCCCATCGCTATAATGACGGTATTGTTAAATTCGCCTTTAGCATCTTGGATAAATTTAGAGTTGACCGCAAAAATCAACGGATGGTTCTCGGTCATCAGGGCATTGGACACTTTATCGGTTAGCTGCTCGGAGATGTATCTGGTGGTAGTATAGTTCTCGGCGGTAAACAGGTAGGTCCTTTCCAGTGGCTTAACCTCTTCCCCCTCCAGAACCAGCAGGAGTCCCGAATGAACCCGGAAGACAATTAGCTTGTAGCCGCGTTTGGGAAGTTCCCGGTAAAAATCAACGGTAATCTCCTCACCCTGCCACAGGTCAACCGTAAAACCGTAAGACTCCAGAATTTGAGTTACCTCGGCAATGAATACCGGGTTGGACTCGAGGATGTAAAGCTGGTCAACGATGGCTGCCCTGTCCACGCCGTTATCATCCCGAGCCGGACCCTGGCAGCCTGATGGCAGGGCGATTGCCGCCAGTACCAGAACTACCGCCAGTATCGTTAGATAACGTTTCATAACTCTAGTATGAAGTATAGGAGACTATCGGTTTTTTCTCAAACCAGAGGGACTACTCTTTTCCAATCCATAGAAGGGGATACATTATATCGCTGATACAGCAGGGCAGCCAGACGGAAAGAAACAGGAACATAAAGATGAAGGGCAGTAGAGGAATCCAGTCGGCTACCCCGAAGGCCATAAAGCTGAATAATGATGCCCAGGTGCTTAGCAGCACATGACCCATATGGGGGAATCTGGTTGTCGGTTTCCAGAAAGCGATGGCAATACCGATAACGGCGGCGGCATTGACAATTATCCATTTGCTAACGCCGATGAAGGGCATTGCTTCGGCCTCAATAAAGGGGATATGGAGTTCCATAGGGATGTTCAGAGTGCTCCCGCCCAGGTAGGGAATAATAATATCACTCAAAGTCGCTATACCAATGGAACCCGTGTAGCCAATAAGAACGGTTGCCCAGAGCTTGCCTCTTATGCGATGCAGTCTGTACATGGATGTCGTCACCAGCGCGCTCAAGACAATATGCAGTGGATGGAGGCTATAAAAAAGCGCATGGGATATATCCTTGGGCGTATTAGCAAAGTGGATTATTACCATGACAATAATACCGGCAACAGCCCCTACAGCGGTAAAGGGCGCATGTTCCACCAGTTCCCGGCCTATACGTTTGAGCATTCTCGCCCTACCTTATCACAGTCTCTTTACAGCAGTTCCGGCATTGCCCCAGAAATTCAAGGAGGTGGCCGTTTATCTTAAAACTGGTCTCTTTCGAGAGCCTCCGCTCCAGTTCGCCGAGGTCGCAATCGGTAAAATCAATCACAGTGCCACAGTCGGAGCAAATCAGGTGATGGTGATGCCCCGAAGGCCGCCTCATCATGTAGCTTCGGCAGTTACCCCCGGCGTGCATTTCACAGATGAGACCAAGTTCGGAGAGAATCTCAAGAGTGCGATAAACGGTGACCAGCCCGACACCAGGGTGCTCCTGACATACCTTCTTGTGTATCGCCGCCGGCGCCAGGTGCTCGCGACTATGGATAATGGCGCTGAGTATAGCGCGGCGCTGTGGGGTAATCTTACAACCACGCTGTCTCAATATTTTTTCAATCTTCTTCTCTGTATATATCATCGCAACCAATAAATGAAAATGATTTTCAATTAGCAATATAACAAACTACTTTCCAATTGTCAACAACGATGATGCAAATTGTCCTCCCCCTGCAATGTATGGTAAAATCTACATGCAGGCAGTATGCTTAATATGGGAATGCGTAACCTTTTCCGAAAATAATATCCGTATTGATACTCAATAATATTGTTACTATTGACCTGCGTGGTAAAATATAGTAAAAGCTCTGCAACTGGTGTCTGGAAGGAGATAAGAGGTGTCCGTATCGGATAGAATAACAAAAGCTATGGAGGATTGGTCCTGGATAAGGCGGATGTTCGAAGAAGGCATTGCCATGAAACAGCGCTACGGCAGGGAGAATGTCTTTGACCTGTCTCTGGGCAATCCGATTATGGAGCCTCCCGCCGAGTTTGTCAATGAGCTCAAGCGACTGGTTAACAATCCCCTGCCGGGGATGCACGGCTATATGGAGAATGCCGGCTATCACGAAACCAGGGCAGCGGTAGCGGCGCAGTTGGAGCAGGAAACAGGCCTCAAGCTCACTGCAAATGACATTGTCATGACCTGCGGGGCGGCGGCCGCCATCAACGTAGCGTTTAGAACAATACTGAATGAGGGAGACGAGGTTATTTTCTTTATCCCCTGGTTTGTTGACTACCATAACTATGTCGAAAACCATGGCGGTGTCGTTAAGCCCATGCCCACCGACGAGCAGTTTATGCCCCGGCTGGAAGAATTCGAGGCTGGTATCGGACCCAGGACAAAGGCAATCCTCATTAATTCACCCAATAACCCCACCGGCGTTGTCTACAGCGAGAGTATGATGCGCCAGATGGGGGAGATACTCCGTAAAAAAGAAGCCGAATACGGGACGGAAATATTCATCGTCAGCGATGAACCATACAAGAAAATTATCTATGACAGAATTCAATATCCCTCGCCCTTAAACATCCACCGGCACTGTATCATTGCCACCTCGCACTCCAAGGATTTATCGGTGGCCGGCGAGCGCATCGGTTATATCGCCCTGCACCCTGACTGCGACCGGCATGATGAAATGATGAAAGGCTTTGCCTTCTGCAACCGGACGCTGGGATTTATCAATGCCCCGGCGCTGATGCAGCAGGTAGTGCGCTACGTCCAGCAGGTCACCATCCCCGTAGCGGAATACCAGCGCCAGCGTGACTTCATATACGGTCACCTGGTTGACATGGGCTATTCGGTGGTAAAACCGCAGGGCGCTTTCTATATATTTCCCAGATGCCCGATAGAAGACGATGTCGCTTTCATAAGGGAACTGCAGAATGAGCATCAGGTGCTGACGGTGCCCGGCGTAGCCTTCGGCGCACCGGGGTATTTCCGCCTGGTCTACTGCGTTGATGACCGGACTCTGGAACGTTCGATGCCCGGTTTGGAGAAAGTGGCCAAAAAGTATAACCTGATATAGTTACCCGGGCGCCATATTATTTCAGTACAGGAAGCTCATAGTTAAGGATACAGGCGTCCCTGTTAACGTCAGAACAAGTTCCTCTTGGGTGTTGCTTTTCGTAAAAAAGGTGTGGTATACTAGCCAACGGTTACCGTGTTGTTTGAATAGTTAAGGAGTCCAGTTGCTAGCAAACTACGGATTAATCGGTTTATTTTCCATTGTCGTCGTCCTTTTCACCCTTGTAATGGTAATTACTCCCATCATCCTCAGATTTCTCAAAATTGTCCCCAGCAATCCCAATCCCATCAAGAACTCCATCTTTGAATGCGGCATGGAAACCATCGGCAAGACCTGGGTGCAGTTCAACTTTCACTACTATTTCTACGCCCTCATCTTCTTAGCCCTTGATGTCCTGGTTGTTTTCCTTTATCCCTGGGCAGTACATCTCAGACAACTGGGACTTTTCAGCTTCTTTGTCGTGTTGATCCTTGTTTTCATCGTACTTATCGGCTACATCTACGCCTGGAAGAAGAGGGTCCTGGAATGGAAGTAAGCAGCGATAGAGAGTATATCTATACATCTTCGGAACTCGACCAGCAAGAGGGCCAGCTAATTGAAGAGATAAAGGCGAGCGCCAGGGAGGCGATTCCCGACCCCGACGCCTGGCTGGACGAGGAAATAAAGCGGAATATCCTGTTGACCACGGTGGATGCCGTCGTCGGCTGGGGGCGACGCTACTCGCTCTGGCCGGCGGTATGCTTCCCTGCCTGCTGTGCCTTTGAGTTTATTGCCGCCGAGGGCCCGCGCTTTGACCTCGCTCGCTTTGGCATGGACGCTATGCGCGCTACACCCCGTCAGGCCGACCTGATGATTACCGCCGGCACCCTTACCTGGAAGATGGCACCCGTCGTCCGGCGGATATACAACCAGATGCCCGAGCCCAAGTGGGTTATCGCCATGGGTGCCTGCGCCATCAGCGGCGGCATTTTTCGCTCGTCTTACAGTGTGGTGCCGGGGTATAACAGGATAATCCCGGTCGATGTTTATGTGCCCGGGTGCCCGCCCCGCCCCGAAGCCCTGATTTACGGGATACAGCAGCTGCATAAAAAGATAAATAAAATACATGTAATACCGGACCTGCCGCAATTTTTACAGAAAGGTAAGCAGGGATGACTGCAGCCCTTTCCGGGAAAGAAATAGCCAGCCAGCTTGAAGAGAAGTTTCCTGGCAGCGTCGAGGAATCCGGCCAGGACAGCCTGGTGGTAAAGACCGATTCCCTGCTGGCGGCGGCCGGGTATCTCAAGGATACCGAGGGCCTCAAGTTTGATTACTTAAACTACGTTACGGCTGTTGACTACTACAGCTATTTTGAAGTCGTCTATCAGCTGACCTCTCTGGAGCACAACCATACTATCGTTATCAAGATCAGGTGCTACGGCCGGGAGAACCCGACGGTACCTTCGGTAATCGGGCTGTGGCAGGGAGCCGATTTCCAGGAACGTGAAATTTACGACCTCATGGGTATTACATTTGAAGGACACCCGAACCTGAAGCGCATTCTCCTCTGGGAAGGTTTCCCGGGGCACCCCCTGCGAAAGGATTTTAACCAGTGACTACCACCGAGATGATGACACTAAAGACCGAGCCGTTCGTGCTGAATATTGGCCCGGTGCACCCGAGCACGCACGGGGTGTACCGCATGAGGGCCACCCTCGACGGTGAGGTGATACT
>JAUWYU010000044.1 GCA_030615655.1 Dehalococcoidia bacterium | reverse complement strand
GGCAAAAGTACAAGCCGCACCCGCCACATGGTCTGGCCCTGCCGTTTGCCGCTGTAGTCACAAGTCGCGGCTGTCCCTATCGCTGTGCGTATTGTTCCAAGCCTGTCTTCGGCAGCAAATTCCGGGCGCAGAGTCCGGAGCGGGTTATTGAAGAGGTTGCGTACCTTAAGGAGAAATTCGGCGTGAAAGAGATTGCTTTTTATGACGATTCTTTTACCCTGGATAAGAAGCGGGTTCACGCCATAGCTGAAGGAATAATCGGCAGGGGGCTAAAGGTATCCTGGACGTGTGAGACAAGGGTCAACTTGGTGGACCGGGAACTGTTGCGTCACATAAAGCAAGCCGGCTGCTATGCCATCGCTTACGGTATTGAGTCGGGTTCTGCTGAGATAATAAAGGCCCTGCAGAAAGATATCACCCTGGAGCAGGCGGAAGAAGCCGTCCGCGTCAGCCGTGAAGTCGGTTTGCAGGTCATAGGTTATTTCATGCTCGGCTCTCCCGGAGAAACAACGGAAACCGTCAGGCAGACCATTGACTTTGCCGGGAAACTGAAGGTCGACTTCGCCCAGTTTTCGGTGACCACCCCCTTCCCCGGCACCGAACTGTATGACCTTTATATGCAGGACAGGCAGGACGAAATCCCATGGGAAAGCTTCGTTTATGCCGGGACGGACAACCCGACGACGCCGGTGTTCGAGAGCAGCGAACTAAGCCGGGACGACCTTAAATACTGGATAAAGCGGGCTTACCGCAAGTTCTACCTGCGCCCTGCCTATCTCTGGCAGCGCCTCCGCAGGTGCACTTCGTGGGCTGAGCTAAAGATGAACTTCAAGGGCTTGATCATGCTGCTGCGGAGCCTTGTGTTATCAGGATGAAGGCAGCATATGTTTCCCATCGGTAATCGGCTTTAAAATGGAAGGATGGGAAAAGGATTTAGCTGCCAACTTTATGTCAACCTATCCCCTATTGTGGTAGGTGGTCGGGGTGAGTGGATTTGAACCACCGACCTCAGCGTCCCAAACGCTGCGCGCTAAACCAGACTGCGCCACACCCCGACGGTTATAGTATAACCGAGCGTCAACTTGGGTGCAAACCTTTTTCATGGGGAAGCTCGAAGGGGTGATAGCCCCTTCGAATAACAATCCCCCTTCCCTTCATAAATACCCAAGGGAAGGGGGTCAGGGGGATAGGTTACTAAATATTACTCCCGGCAGTCCGGGCAGGCGTCATAATCGCTCAGGGGTGTCCCCGAGGTTCTGGCAACGTACTCAACCTGCTTTTCCGGCGCCCAGTACTTGCCGCAGACAGAGCACGCCTTCATCTTGAACTCCATCTGGTTATGGGGCCAGTTGATTACCCTGGTGCCGTCGGTATCCTCCAGAGTTATGGCACTGGTGGGGCAGCTATAGGCGCAGGAGCCGCAGCCTATGCAGACCTCCGAGAAGTCCTCATTGAACGGCGTCGTCATCTCCCTGTCTACTCCCCGCCGTGCCAGGCTGATGGCCGCCACGCCAACGACCTCCTCGCATGTACGGGCGCAGTTGGCGCAGAGGATGCACTTGTTATTGCCCGTCTGCTTGGTAAACCGCGTTCTGGTGACGCTGGCCTGTCGCGCTAAATCATGGATTACTTCCGAATCGGCGCATCTGGCCAGCAGAAGCTCGAGCAGCATCCGGCGGATTCTGCCGATTCTCTCGGTATCGGTCCTGACGGTGAGCCCCTCTTCTACCAGATAAATGCATGAAGTAACCAGTCTCTCTCTGCCTCTGGCGGTAGTTATCTCGACCAGACAGAGGCGGCAGGCACCATAAGGGGCAACGGCCTCGTTCTCGCACAGGGTCGGTATATAGATATTATTCTCCCGCGCCGCATGTAGTATCGTGGTGCCCTCTTCGACTGTAATTTCTCGTCCGTTAATAGTCAGTTTTACCATTTCATCTTATCCTTACTCTACTTTTACCGCCTCAAGGTTGCAGACACCGGCGGGGCATCTTTTTTCCTTTATGTGTACTTCATACTCGTCCCGGAAGTAACGGAGTGTGCTTAAAACCGGATTGGGCGCCGTGCTGCCCAGGGCGCAGAGCGAAGCATCAACCAGCGTAGCCGAAAGCTCTTCCAGCAGCTTAATATCCCCTCTTTTACCACAGCCCTCGGTAATCCCGGTCAGTATATCGCGCATCTGCTGTAATCCTTCGCGACAGGGAAGGCATTTACCGCAGGACTCTCCCTCCAGGAAAGACACGAAATACTTGGCTACGTCTACCATGCAGGTCTTGTCGTCCATCACAATCATGCCGCCGGAGCCCATCATGGAGCCGGCTTTGTCCAGCTCATCGAAATCCACCTTGAGGTCGAGCTGGCTCTCCGGGAGAACACCACCGGACGGCCCCCCGGTCTGAACTGCCTTGAAATTTCTACCTTTGGGAATGCCGCCACCGATATCATAGATAATCTCTCTTAATGTTATTCCCATGGGCACTTCCACCAGGCCGGTGTTGCCGATATTGCCTACCAGTGAGAATATCTTGGTGCCCTTGCTGCCTTCCGTGCCTATTTCGCGGTACCGGTCAGCTCCGTTCTTGATTATCAGCGGTACATTCGCCCACGTCTCGACATTATTGAGATTGGTCGGCTGTCCCCATAATCCCTGTTCCGCGGTATGAATATACTTTGCCCGGGGCTCGCCTACCCTGCCCTCCAGCGAAGCCATCAAGGCCGTTGACTCGCCGCAGATAAAAGCACCGCCGCCCCGGTTTATCCGGATATTGAAGTCAAAGCCGGAACCCAGGATATTCTTTCCCAGAAGGCCGTGTGCCTCCGCCTGCTCGATGGCTGTCCGCATATTCCTCACGGCCAGGGGATATTCATTACGGATATAGATGTAGCCCTCATTACTGCCGATGGCAAAAGCGCCGATTATCATTCCCTCCAGAGCGCTGTGCGGGTTGCCTTCCACCAGGCTTCTGTCCATAAAGGCACCGGGGTCGCCCTCATCGGCGTTGCAAATAACGTACTTGGTGTCGCCGTGTGCCTGGCGCGCGCTTTCCCACTTGACCGCGGTGGGGAAACCTCCTCCTCCCCGCCCTCTTAGCCCGGCCTTTTTAACTTCGTCGATTATCTCCTCCGGGGACATTTTGAGTGCTTTACCCAGGGCGGAATAACCGCCGATAGCGAGGTAATCATCAATTGAAGTCGGGTCAATCAAACCGTTGTTGCCAATAATCAATCGCTTCTGTTTTTTATAAAAAGGCACTTCGTGCTCATAGGTTACCTTTTCACCCGTTTTCCGGTCGGTATACAGCAATCTGTTAACGGTATTACCCTTGCCGATGGTCTCGGCAAGTATCTCGGGGACATCTTTAGCCCTTACCCGCTGGTAGAAGATGTCTTGGGGTTTAACGACTACCAGGGTGCCCCTTTCACAGAATCCGGGGCAGCCGATACTCCTGATATCCACTTTCGCTGTCAGGTTTTGTCGCTCCACTTCCTCATGGAAGGCGGCGGTAACATCTTTACAGCCGTAGGCCTGGCACCCCGTTCCGTTGCATATGGTGATACAGGCTTTATTAGGGTCTCTCTTTTCAGTTATTGATTTCCTGAGAGCCTCCAGCTCACCTGAGGATTTTAATCTTGTCACTGGTGACACCCTCCACTAATTAGTTATAGTTCTCCAGCACGGGACCGACCGTCTCAGGCGTCATCTCCCCGTGATAATTTTCCCCGATTATTACCATTGGACCCAGGGCGCAGGCGCCGACGCAATTGACCGTCTCCAGGGTGAATTTAAGGTCTGACGTGGTTTCTCCGGTCTTAATCCCCAGTGCCTGCTCCATCTTCTCAAGGACCTTTACGGTACCCCTGACATGGCAGGCCGTCCCCGTGCAGACATGAATAAGATGGCGTCCTCTCGGTTCCAGGCTGAATGCCTTGAAGAAGGTGGCGACGCTGTAGATGCGGCTTAATGGAACACCCAGACCCCGGCTGGTCTCCTCCAGGACTTCCTTGGGCAGGTAACCGCACTCTGCCTGGATATCATGCAGAATATCTACCAGTACCGACTCATCAAGTTGATATTTTTGCAGCACCTGTTTTACTTTTTCTTTTAGCTCTTTTACTTCCATTTTCAGCCTTCTCCACTAGCTTTTGATATTCAATTTCCACTCTTTCCTGTATCTTGGCGATAATATCATCGCTCAAATGGCGGAACCTGCCCTGCTGTTTGAGGTAATCTTTTACCGGTTTTAACTTGGGCAGTTCGATACTCATCTTGTACTGTCCATTCTCCACCTCATACAGCGGGAATATTCCTGTCTCCACGGCCAGGCGTCCTAGCTTGACCACCGTATCGGTGGGACTTCGCCAGCCGGTGGGACAGACCGAGAGAATATGAACATAAGCCGGCCCCGGAATACTGGCTGCCTTGGCTACCTTGTCCATAAGGTCGAATGGGTAGCTGTGACAGGCGGTGGCTACATAGGGTATATTATGGGCGGCCGCAATCTCCGGCATGTTTTTCTTCCAGCTGAACTGCCCGATGCTGTTCTTACCGGCAGGAGAGGTGGTGGTAACCGCACCGTAAGGAGTCGCTGAAGACCTCTGAACGCCGGTATTCATATAGGCCTCATTATCAAAGCAGAGATAGACGAAATCGTGACCCCTCTCCAGGGCCCCGGAGAGCGCCTGGAGACCGATATCACTGGTGCCGCCGTCGCCGGCCATAGCTATAACCTTCACATTATCCGGCACCTGCACCCCCTTCCTCTTCATAGCTTTGTATCCCGCCTCGATGCCCGAGGCAACCGCCGCCGTATTCTCAAAAAGGGTATGAATCCAGGGAACATGCCATGTAGTATAAGGAATCTGCGAGGCGACTATCTCCATGCAGCCGGTGGCGTTGGCCACGACTATGTTATTATCTAAAGCCTTAAATGCCAGCCTTACGGCAAGCGCTTCACCACAGCCGATACAGGCGCGGTGTCCCGGAGCAAACTTCTCCTTTCTCTTTATCAAACGAGGAACATAAACTGCGTACTTTTCCATTATCCCCTCACTCCGTATATCTCGTATTCATTCTCGCTTCCCGTCCGGGCAATCTCAATGCCATTCTTGATGATAGCCTCAAAGGCAGCCACGGTAATGTCCCGGCCGCCGAGTCCGGCCACATAGCTAACTATCCTCGGTTTTTTATCCAGATTATACAGAGCTGCCTTAACCTCGGAGGCAACCACTCCTCCCGGTCCGCCGAAAGAAATGGCCCTGTCCAGCACGATGAGGATATCGGCGTCCTTCACGGCCTGCCGCAGTTCCTCAAAGGGGAAGGGACGCCAGAGACGCAGCCTTATCTGACCGACATCGTTACCCTCGGCCCTCATCTTGTCAATGGCTACCATGGCTGTCTCACCGAAGCTTCCCACGGTCAGGAGGAGCACCTTGGCACCATCACTGTGGTATCTCTCCACCGGGAAGTACTGCCGCCCGAAGGTTTTACCGAATTCATTCCAGCATTCCAGAATTATGTCCTTGGAATCTCGCAGAACAACTTCTTGCGCCCATTTGGCTTCGGTAAAAATAACCGGCGGCGCGAAGTCTCCCATGGCAACCGGTCTATCCGGATTCAGCGGCAGAGGGTAATTATAGGCTGGCAGGAACTTGTCAACATCGCTCTGCTCCGGGAAAACTATCGGCTCGACTACATGGGTCAGGTTGAAACCGTCCAGATGGACCATCACCGGCAGCAGAACGCGTTTGTCTTCGGCGATGCGGAAGGCACAGAGGATGTTATCCATAGCCTGCTGGCCGTTCTCAACAACTATCTGTATCCAGCCGGTGTCCCTGACTGCCATCATATCGGAGTGGTCACCCCAGACGCTCAGCGGTGACGATAGAGCCCGGTTGGCCACCGCCATGACGATGGGCAGACGCATGGCCGAAGGAATATACAGTACCTCATGCATCAGCTCCAGCCCCTGCCCTGCCGTAGCCGTGAACGTTCTCGCCCCCACCGAGGCCGACCCCACACAGGCGCTCATCGCCGAATGTTCCGATTCTACCGGAATATATTCGGCATCCAGCTCACCGTTAGCTACCAGTTCCGCCAGATGTTCCACAATGTGGGTCTGTGGAGTAATCGGATAAGCCGCGATGACATCGGCATTAGCCATCTTGACAGCATCCGCAAGCGCAATAGAAACCTCAATGCCTACCCTCGTGGTCATTTTTCCTCCTCCTCTACCATTGTTATCACCCTTGTCCAGCATTCCTTGGCGCAGATGCCGCATCCCTTACAGTAAAACATGTTGGCTTCAAAAACCCCGTCTTCGTTCTGCTCGACACAACCTTCCGGACAATAGAGCTGGCAGATGCCGCATTTAATGCATTTACTGAAGTCATAGGTCGGTCTTTGTGAGCGCCAGGCCCCGGTCTCGTACTGCCGGGCGCTCCCGGGCTCCGTCACGATACAGCCGATCTCAAGGTCCTTCCAGGTTAGTTCACTCTCGGATTTAGCCATTTACTGCTCCTCTATTACAACTTCTTGATAGGCTGTTTCCATAGCTTTAATATTGCGCTCTCCCAGCCTGCCGAAGCGTTTTTCCAGCGGCGCCAGGATTGATTCTTTATCAACCACTTCTGTTGTCTTAATGATGGCACCGAGCATGGTGGTATTGACAATAGGCACTCCCAGTTGCTCCCGGGCAATCCTGGTGGCGTTCACTGTAGCCAGCGGATAATTAATGCCGAACTCGGACCTGATTTGCTCCGCCGTTTTACGGGTATTGATGATGACCCTCCCGTTCTCTCGCAATCCGGAAGTAACGTTAACGATGGACAGCAGGCTGGGGTCCAGTACCACGACGATATCGGGTTCGGTGATATCAGCCCTGATTCTCACCGGCTCCTGGCTGTCCACCCGGTTAAAAGCCTGTACCGGGGCTCCCCTTCTCTCCGGACCGAAGCTGGGGAAGGCCTGCGCGTACTTGCCTTCACTTATAGCGGCCTGGGCCAGTAGTTCGGCGGAGGTAACCGCGCCTTGCCCGCCTCGGCCGTGCCATCTAATCTCAATAAGATTTTTTACATCCGTCATATCTTGCTCCATATATGCTGAAAACGCCCCTGGAGCGATTTGAACGCTCGCACCCAGCTCCGGAGGCTGGTGCTCTATCCACCTGAGCTACAGGGGCCAATTACTAAAATGATACTATAATCATAAAGGATTTGGCAAATAATGTAGCTATAAATCAAGCATAACGCCAGATAAGCATCAGGTGGCTGATGCCGACGACGATAATCATGGGCAGGAGAGCGTATTTCAGGAATCTGCCCCAGCTGATGGGATAGCCCTCTTTATGAGCCACTGCCGTCCCCACCACGTTAGCTGAAGCGCCGATAGGTGTAGCATTGCCGCCGAGGTCGGTTCCCAGGGCCAGTGTCCAGGCAAGCGTCGGCAGGCTCATAGCACCGACTACGGAGAGCTCTTTGATGATGGGCACCATAGTCGCGGCAAAAGGTATATTGTCGACCACGGCCGAGGCAAACGCGGAAATCCATAAGATAAAGGGTATGGCGATAGTGATATTGCCCGCTGACGCATCGCTGATGTATCCGGCTATCAATCCCAGCACTCCGGTTTCTTCCAGTCCGCCGACACAGATAAAAAGGCCGAGGAAGAATAGCAGGACCTGCCAGTTGACGCCCTCAAAAACCCGATGTATGTGTTTAACGTCAGTCAGCAGCGTCAGGACAGCGGCAATCACGCCGATAATTGCCATCGACAGGCCGGTCTCAGCGTGGGTCACGATTAATATCACAATCAGGATGAAGATGCCCGTATCTATCTTGAACAGGCGGCGGTTGGTAATGGCGGAACCGGGCAAAGGGCATACCTTCATAATTTCTTCGGGTTTAGATTCCTGTCTAAGGCTTTTACGAAAGATGAAATAGAAATAGGCAAGCGCGAATACCATGCCGACCCAGGCGATGATACCGGTGTTGGCAGCGAAGTCGAAGAAGTTATAGCCGAGAGCGGTGCCGATGATGATATTAGGCGGGTCGCCGCTCATGGTGGCGGCGCCGCCGGTATTGGCGGCAAATATCTCGGCCACTATTACCGGCACCGGGTCGAACTTGAGCAGCCGTGACAGTTCGATGGTAACCATGCTGAGAAACAGCAGTACGGTGATGCTGTCGATGAACATGGACAGAAATCCGGAGATGAGCATGAAAGCGAGCAGGAGCGGTATTACCCGGCAGCCTACCAGGCGGGCGGTGTACAGGCATATCCAGCGGAAAAACCCCACCCTCTCCATACCGGAGACCATAACCATCATACCCCCGATAAAGACGATGGTCTGCCAGTTTACGCCGTAGGATTCTACATGTTCTTCCCCGGGCACCCAGAAGGTCCATTGCCCCAGCTGCTCCAGATTCAGAACATGCCACGTAGCCTCCGGACTCTTCATGACTACCAGGAAGACAACCAGTATCATGAGGGCAGCGCCGATAAGAGCCGGGATATAACGAGGAAACTTGTCGCTGATAATAACGGCAAGCATTATGGCGAAGATGATTATGGCCAGAATCTGGCTTAGTGCTAGCATCAACTTAAATGAAATCTGGTAACCCGATAAAACCAGCCCATTATAGCAGGAATTAGCTTATTCTGGCAATATTGACATTTTGGCCTGATGCCAATAAAGTAACTAGAGTAGGAATATCAGGAGTATATCTTGGTCTGGCTTAAGCTTGTTGTCTGCATATTAATCATACTCTTTTCCGGTCAGAAGGTAGCCAGGTACGGCGATATCATCGCGAAAAGGACCGGTATCGGGCACGTGTGGATGGGGGTTGTCGCCATAGCGGCGATTACGTCGCTCCCCGAGCTTTTCACCGGAATAAGCGCTGTGACTCTGGTCAGTCCCCCGGCCCCCGATTTAGCCATTGGCGACCTCATCGGTGCCAATGCTTTCAATCTGCTCAACCTGGCGCTGCTTGATATCTTCCACCGAAACAGTTCCATGCTGACAGCGGCCAGCCAGGCACACCGTCTGACCGGCTGGTTCAGTCTGCTGCTGGTTGCGGTTGTGGCTATTTCTATCTTTACCAGCTTGCGGTTCTCTGCTATGCCCCTTGGCTGGATAGGCTGGTATACTCCGGTCATTCTACTTCTCTACCTTCTGGCGATAAGGCAGATATTCCGCTTCGAAAAGCGGCAGCCTCCTCCCCGGGAAGTCGCCCCGCAGCAGGGTGGCGAACCATTAAAAAGGGTCTATCTTATATTCGGTATATCGGCGGCTTTTATTATAGGTGCCGGTATCTGGCTGGCGACAATCGGCGTTGAAATAGATCAGGCTACCCGTTGGGGGCAGAGCTTCGTTGGCAGTCTCTTCCTCGCCTTTACCACCACCCTTCCGGAGATTACCGTATCCTTCACGGCGTTGAGAATCGGGGCTGTTGATATGGCGGTGGCTAACATGATAGGCAGTAACCTGTTCAATCTGACGATTATACCTGTAATT
>JAUWYU010000106.1 GCA_030615655.1 Dehalococcoidia bacterium | reverse complement strand
TGAGGTAGATAAAATATCTTCCTATCATATCTATTCCCACCCGGGTCACCCAGTATCATCTACGGTTTATCCCGTAGTTCCCTCCCCACCCCCAGGGGGAGTAGCTTGCGAAGAGGGGCGCCAGCCCCTCTTTCTTTTCTTCCCCCTCTCCTTGATAGGAGAGGGGGACAAAGGGGGTGAGGTAGACAAAAACACTCCTCCATCACCATTTGTTTTCACAAAACAAATCACGCCTGCAAAAACCCCCAAAATGTCGCCTCGGCCGCCCGCCGCCAAAGCTAAATTTTACCCCCTCTCGTCGACACTTTACATAAAAAACCTCAAAACGGGCTATACTTAACATAACCCTAAAAACAATTCACCCCTGACCATCCCCCGTTTACCCTCGAATTGTTTCCCTATATTTTTTTTTAGCTCATTTTTTCCCAATGTGTAGAGGATAAAGGAGCTGAGGTTGGTGTGCAGTATGGACATGGCTTGCAGTAACGGCTATAATCTCAATTAGGTATGGATTCTCAAGCCAAGCTACACAGTCTTTTCCCCCGGGTGGAGATAGAGGCCACCGTCAGCCGATTAGCGTCGGAAGTCACCAGGGACTATCATGATAAACCTCCCCTTTTGATTGGTATACTCAAGGGCTCCTTCGTATTCTTGGCTGACCTTGTTCGACTTCTTAATTTCCCGCTGGAGGTGGAGTTTGTCCGGTTGTCCAGCTACGGCGTAGGCCGGCAGACTTCTGGGAAGGTTAAGGTGGTGCAGGGTCTTGGCTCTTCAATCAAGGGGAGGGATGTGCTGGTGGTGGAGGATATTGTCGATACTGGCATCACTATTGCTTTTATCCTGGATTATCTGAAGAAGAAAAAGCCGGCTTCCCTGCGACTCTGCGCCCTGACCGATAAGCCTTCACGGCGGCGGGTTCAGGTTACTATTGACTATCTTGGCTTTACCGTCCCCGACAAATTTCTGGTTGGTTACGGCCTGGATTTTGACGAGCAGTTCCGCAATCTGCCTGATATATGTGTCCTCGAGGATTGATTTTGAGCAGGTTAAATCGCTTGATTGTAGTAGCTAAAGGCGAGTCACTCGCCGACCTAGTTCTGGCTAATGCCCGAGTGGTGAACACCCTTAACGGCGAGATTGAGGTGGGCAATGTGGCTATTTGCGAGGGCAGGGTGGCTGGGGTGGGAGATTATCAGCAGGCCAAAGAGGTGCTGGATTTAAGTGGCCAATATCTGGCGCCCGGTCTCATCAATGGGCATACCCACTTGGAAAGTTCCATGTTGGATGTCGGTCAGTATGCCCGGGCGGTGGTGCCGTATGGTACCTCAGCGCTGGTAACTGATCTTCACGAGATTGCTAATGTGTGTGGCCTGCAGGGTATAAAGTACGTGCTGGACTGCGCCCGTCGTTTACCGTTTGACCTGTTCTTGATGGCACCTTCCTGCGTGCCGGCAACCCACTTGGAAACCTCGGGGGCCAGTCTCGGCCCGGAAGACATACGGCGGATTTTACGATTGAAGGAATGCATCGGGCTGGGCGAGATGATGAACTACCCCGGTGTTCTCTTCGGTGATGCCGCTATGCTGAGTAAAATTGAGTCAGCCAGAGGCAGAGTTGTTGACGGTCATGCCCCTGGTGTTACCGGGAAAGAACTGTCTGCCTATATTGCCGCTGGCATGCGTTCCGACCACGAGTCGGTTTCTCTTGACGAGGCAACGGAAAAGTTGAGGCGGGGTATGTATGTCATGATAAGAGAGGGTTCCACAGAGAAGAATCTGGATGCCCTGCTGCCTCTGGTTAACGATAAGACCTATAAGCGGTGTCTCTTTGTGGTTGATGACCGCAGTTGCGTTGACCTGCTCCGGGATGGCGATATTGATGCCGTGGTGCGCAAGGCAATCAAGCGGGGGCTTGACCCGGTACGGGCCATTCAGATGGCCACCATCAATACCGCCGACTATTTCCGGCTGGACGGACTTGGAGCCATTGCCCCCGGCTACTATGCCAATCTTATTGTGCTTGATGATTTAGCTAATTTTAAGGTAAATATGATCTTCTACCGGGGTCGTATGGTCGCCCGGGAAGGGAAACCGATGTTCCCTTTATATAAGTCGGGCGGTAGCCGGCTGACCAGTACATTTAACATTAAACCGTTTACCATAGAGGAGCTGAGGCTCAGGGCCTCAGAAGAGAGCGGGCCGGTTATTGAGGTTATCCCCGGGCAGATTATCACCCGGAAGCGGTACGAAAATGTTGGGGCTATGGATGGGTTTATTATGCCTGATACCAGCCGAGACATCCTGAAGGTGGTGGTAGTGGAGAGGCATCGGGCTTCGGGTAATATCGGCCAGGGGCTGGTTACCGGCTTCGGCTTGAAGAAAGGCGCGTTAGCCTCCTCTGTTGCCCATGATTCGCATAATATTGTTGTTGTCGGTACCAGTGACGAGGATATATTCGCGGCCATCAAGGAGGTCGAGCGCTTGCAGGGTGGCTTGGTCGTGGCAACTGATGGCAAGGTCCTGGACAGCCTGGGAATGCCTATTGCCGGCCTGCTGTCCGATGAACCGCTGGAAACCGTGGTAGCTAGTCTGGAGAGGCTGGAACAGGTAGCTAGAGATTTGGGTACGACTCTGCCGTCGCCTTTTGCTGCACTCTCTTTCTTGGCGCTTCCAGTGATACCTGAACTAAGGCTGACCGACCTCGGGCTGGTGGACGTGAATGAGTTTAAGTTGCTAGAATAATTCAGCACAACAGGAACCAAGGAGGGAAATAGTATGCGCTTGTCTGCTGCCGAACCTATCTTTAAGAACCGCTATGACGCCGGGCGTCAGCTTGCTGAAAAGCTTGCTAGCTATGCCGATAAGTCCGTGGTGGTGCTGGGTATTCCGAACGGAGGTGTAGCCGTAGCGCTTGGGGTCGCACTGGCACTTGGTGCTGATCTTGACCTTGTCATTTCCCGTAAAATCCCGCTGCCTCTTAGTCCCGAAGGCGGCTTTGGTTCCGTTACTGATGACGGTACAACCATTCTTAATGATGAGGTCGTGAAGAATGCCGGTTTGAGCCAGCAGCAGATAAACTATCAGGTCAATCAGGTTAGAGCCGATATTCGTGATAGGAGTCTGCTCTATCATCGAGACAGACCGCCGCTTGCCATCGTCGGCCGGACTGTGATAATCGTGGATGACGGCCTGGCTTCGGGCTATACGATGAGGGCAGCGGTAGAATCGGTGTGTCACCGCAAGCCTGAGAAGGTAGTAGCCGCGGTGCCGGTTGGACCAGAGCACGTAGTGAAGGAACTGGAGAAAGTTGCCGATGAAGTAGTGACCTGCGCCGTCGGCTCCGCACCGAGATTCTATGTATCAGACTACTACAGGTACTGGCACGAGATTAGCGACAGCGAGGTGCTCCATTGCCTTAAGGAATGCCGGACGCGGCGTTACGGGCCGAAGATTGAGCTGCCGGAAAGAAAAGAGGAGTCAGAATTTAGCAGGTGAGGTGCAGCGCCGCCACCACTCTCTGCACGCGGGAAAGCTGGTTATATATGTCGCAGGCCTCGCCTGTGGGCTGTACGATAAGCTGGATAATACGTGCTTCGGCTTCTTGCTCCACCTCAGGGAGGACCCTCATCAGACCTGAGGCTCCGGTGCCGACCAGCAATATCTCGGGATTCTCACTCATAATCCCGGTTATGTCCTTGAGGTTTAGCTCATGACCCTCATCTCGCCACCAGTCGCCCTGCACCCTATCTGGGAAGATGATGACATCAGAGGTGTACTTCTTCCCGCTGATTATTATCTGTCCGAAATGATAGGAGTCAATTTTGTTCATGGCTAAGCCCCGGCCATGCCGCCGTCTACGTTCAGAACCTGCCCGGTGATATATTTTGCCTCCTCGGAGGCCAAAAAAACCACCGCCTCAGCCACGTCGCGGGGGGAGCCGAGGCAGCCGAGGGGGATGCGCTGTAAAAGCTCCTGCCTTTGTTTCTCATCAAGTTGTTCCGTCATTCTGGTTTCAATGAAGCCGGGGGCAATGGCGTTGGCGGTGATACCGCGGGAGCCTACCTCTTTGGCAATAGAACGGGTCAGGCCGATGACGCCAGCTTTTGCTGAGGCATAGTTGGCTTGGCCAGAATTGCCAATGATGCCGACAACACTGGCGATGCTGACAATTCGGCCCCAGCGCTGTTTGAGCATGTACCGCAGTACCGCCCTGGTGCAGAGAAAGGCGCTTTTAAGGTCTATATTCAGTACGGTGTCCCAGTCCTCATCGGACATCCGCATTATCAGCTGGTCACGGGTAACGCCGGCGTTGTTGACCAGAATATCGACCCTGCCGAAGGTACTGGCGGCCGTCTCGACGAGACGGGCAACGTCGTCCGAGGAACTCACATCGGCGGTAACAGCCAGGCTCTGCCGGTTCATTGCCCTGATTTCGGCCGCCACGCTTTCCAGAGAGTCGGCAGCTGCTTCGATATCGTTGACCACGACGTCAGCCCCGACCTCGGCGAGTTTCAGGGCGATTGCCTGCCCGATGCCACGAGCACTGCCGGTAACTATAGCTACTCTATCAGTAAGTTCCATGGTTTTTAACCCCCGTATGCTTACTGGCTGGCTAAAGTCCTGATAGCTTCCAAATCGCCTATGTTGAGAGTCTTGGTTTCCTTGTTTATTCTTTTGATGAGGCCGGTCAGCACTTTGCCCGGTCCTATCTCGATAAAGGTGGACACACCTTTATTTACCATGTACTCGATAGTGCGCTGCCATTGAACCGGGTTGTGTAACTGGTTGAGAAGTTCTGATTTTATCGCTTCAGCAGTTATCAGTGGCTCAACCGTAGTGTTGCCGATAACGGGAATAGAGGGCTCTTGAAAGGAGAGGGAGCTGATATACTGGGTCATGCCGTCAACCGCCGGCTGCATTAGTGGCGAGTGAAAGGCTCCGCTTACCTGTAGTGGGATGGCGCGGCTGGCTCCGGCGGCGGTGGCCATCTCCATGGCCTTAGTGACATTCTCGGCGGCGCCGCTGATGACAATCTGCCTAGGACAGTTGATATTGGCTATGCAGGTATCAGATTTCTGGCATACCTCAGCTAGTGGTGCTTCATCCAGGCCGATGATAGCGGCCATGCCCCCGGGGCGTGCCTGTCCGGCCTCATGCATAAGCCGACCTCTCTCGCGGGCCAGGCGGACAGCCGTGGCGAAATCAAAAACTCCGGCCACCGCCAGTGCCGTGTATTCACCGAGGCTGTGACCGGCAACGAAAGCGGGAGCGGGCAAGCTACTGCCGCTGACTTCCCGGGTAGCTTCTAAGCAGGCGAAGCTGGCGACTACCAGGGCAGGTTGAGCATTGATAGTCTGGCGAAGTTCGTCCTCGGGTCCTTCGAAGCATAGCTTGGAAAGGGGGAATCCCAGCGCGTCATCAGCCTGGTCAAAGATAGTTCGGGCTGAAATAAGGTTATCGTAAAGGTCGCGTCCCATGCCTACCGATTGTGAGCCCTGACCGGGAAATACCCAGGCTACCTGTGTCATCTCAGTTACTCTCCCTCCTCTGAAGAAATTTTATGATATTAAGTAGGCTCCCCGTACGTGGTTTGGGAGAAAAAGGCGGGGGGATATTGCTCATTCAGTGAGAAGAAATTAGCCGGCTCCTCTTCTCTGCCCTTCCATCTTGATGACTTCCCGGCCGTTGTAGGTTCCACAGGTAGGACAGGCATGATGAGGTAGCTTGAGGCTATGGCACTGGGGACAATGGTCAAGTGCTGGCGGCTTG
>JAUWYU010000110.1 GCA_030615655.1 Dehalococcoidia bacterium | reverse complement strand
CGCCTGTCCCATATTGCCCAGCCCGGAGTGAGAAGAGGTATTGATAATCCTGCCATAGCCCTGCTGCTTCATGATATGACAGGCGTATCGGGTGCAGTAGAAGGTGCCGTAGAGGTTGACCTTTATCACCGCGTCCCATTCTTCATCGGTAATGTTGTATATCATCCGGTCCCGCGTGAAACCGGCATTATTTACCAGCACATCAATCCGACCAAAGTTGTCAACAGCCGCTTTAATAATTCTCTCCGCCCCCTCTTCCGTAGCCACGCTGTCGTAGCTGAAAATCGCCGCCCCGCCGTTTTTCTTTATCTCTTCGACCACCTCGTCTGCCGGCTTCCCGGAGGCTCCGCTACCGTCGATATCCGTGCCCAGGTCGTTTACCACCACGGCGGCTCCCTGGGCGGCCAGTTCGATAGCCTCAGCGCGCCCCAGGCCCTTCCCGGCTCCCGTGACCACGGCAACTCTGTCCTTCAACAGTTCCCCCATGAGTGTCTCCTTCCGTCCTATATTATGACCCCTTTATCCTTGAAAGCGGTCACATCATCCCAGGTATAGCCCAGCAGTTCCGTAAGCACTTCTTCCGTGTGCTGACCGAACTCCGGTGCGGTCGACCTTATCGTTGCGGGAGTCTTGCTGAACTGCCACGGCGGCAGGATTACCTTGAGTTTCTTCCCCGCCGGGTGGTCGACTTCCTGGAAATAGCCGTCCGCCCAGGGGGTCGGGTCGTTAGCTACCTCGGCCGGTGTCTTGACCGGCGTCCAGATAATATCCTCCTGCCCGAGCAATTCCGCCCATTCGTCTCTGGTCTTGGTCATGAAGACTTTGTCCAGTATCGGAATTAGCTCCTCGTGACTTTCCATGCGCTTCTCATGCGTGCAGAATCTGGAGTCGTTCTCCAGCTCTCCCAGGCTGAGCGCCTTGCAGACGCCGGACCAGTACCTGTCTCCCTGGATGCAGGCCAGTTGCAGCCATTCCCCGTCGGCGCATTCATAGCTGTTAAAGATGGGATTGCTCGTATCCATTCTGGATACCCGGGGATATTCCAGGCCCGTTGCCAGGACCGATGACAGCACGATACCCATCGACCATATCCCCCCGCCGATGAGAGATACGCAGACTTCCTGGCCTTCTCCCGTCCGCTCCCGGTGAAAGAGGGCGAGGAGGATGGCGCACGCCGCGTACATGCCGGTAGTGTTATCGCCGAATCCCGGCAGTTGGTAGGGTAGCGGTGTGCCCGGCTCACCCAAGGCCGACATGACGCCGCTCCTGGCCCAGTAGCCGACGAAGTCGTAAGCGCCCACGTCTCTCTCGGGACCATGCAGCCCGTAACCACTCAGGTGGGCATATATGATACGGGGGTTGATTTTTGCGATTGTCTCGTATTCCAGCCCCAGCTTCTTCAAAGCCTGTGGCCTGAAGTTGCACACGAAAACGTCCGACTTCTCTACCAGTTTATATAGAATTTGCTGGCCCTCTTCCTGCTTTAAGTCCAGGGTTATTCCCTTCTTGTTGAAGTTGTAGAACTCGAACACGTAGTTAATATCGTAAATCGGCACGTTACCGCTTATCTTCAAAATGCCTCTTGTCTGGTCGCCGCCTTCCGTCCGCTCTACCTTGATTACCTCGGCGCCCATATCCGCCAGGATGCGGCAGCATACTGGGGCCAGCCCCGCTTCGCTTACGTCGATTACCCTTATCCCTTCGAGAGCCATTTTCATCTCTGGATTACCTCCTTGGTTACTGGCGAGAAAGACACCGGCTACTTTTCGTTGCCGACGATGAAGCAGCTGCAAACGCCCGTTCCGGCATTCCCACCCAGGTTGTGGGTCAATCCCAGGCGCGGATTCTTTACCTGACGGGGGCCGGCCTTGCCCTGAAGCTGCTTGTACACTTCGTACATCATTCTCAAGCCGCTGGCACCCAGCGGATGCCCGAAACACTTCAGGCCGCCGTCGGTGTTTACCGGCAGCTCTCCCTCCAGGGTAAATGTCCCTGCCTCGATATCCTCTTTAGCCCTGCCCCGGGGACTGAACCCCAGGTCTTCGTAAACTATCATCTCGTGGATGCTGAAACAGTCATGCACCTCGGCGATGCTTATCTCCTGGCGCGGCTCCTTGATGCCGGCTTCGGCGTAGGCCTTCCGCGAGCCGAGGACGTTCTCCTCGATGTGAACGAAATCATAGTCCGGCATCATGGCGCCCTGCCGGGCGCCCACGTTGACCTGCAACGCCTTGATATAAATAGGGTCATTTCTGAAATTTTTGGCCATGTCGGCGCGGGTAACGACAGCCACCGCGGCACCGTCGCTGACGCCGCAGCAATCGAACAGTCCCAGAGGCCAGGCGATAATGGGCGCATTCATAACCTGCTCTACGGTGATTTCGTTCTGGAAATGCGCTTTGGGATTCAGGCTGCCGTTGTGATGGTTCTTCACGGCAATCCTGGCCAATAACCTTTTGCCTTCTTCAGGAGCCAGGTTATAATCGTGAAAATACCTCGTGGCCAGGTAGGCAAAGGATGCCGGGGCGCTGTAGCTGGGGCCGATACCCGAACTCGCTTCCTGGTTATCCCCGACGATGCTTGGCCCTTTGACCCCTGTTTGCCCCGAATCTTTCAGCTTCTCCACGCCTACCGCCAGCGCCACATCGCAGACACCGGCCGCCACGGCGTAGCTCGCCGCTCTCAGGGCCTCGGAACCGGTAGCGCACATATTTTCCACCCTGGTCATGGGTATATACTGTAGCTGCAGGGGAGACAGCGTGATTGCGCTCAGGCCGGAAAACACCGTGCCTATCCACGCCGCCTGGATATCCTTGGGCTCTATCCCGGCGTCTTCAAATGCCTCGTAAGCGGCCTCGACGATAAGGTCCTCGACGCCTTTATCCCAGCGCTCCCCGAATTTGGTGCAGCCCATACCCACTATGGCTACTTTATCCTTAATACCTTCCATGCTTTAGCCTCCCAAAGGGAAATCTGTCGGGCTATTCCGTGACCGGTTTCGCCTTCCAGAAATAGTTGTTTATCCCTCGGCTGCGGAACATCTTCCTGAATGTCATCTCAACTGCCATGCCCACTTCCACCTTTTCAACCTCGCAGTCGGTAAGCTCGCATATCATCCGGCCACCGCCGTCAAAATCGATTACTCCGTTAACACCGGGGGGATTTTGCGTGGGCTGCAGCTGGTCTATGGTGTAGCTGAAGAGCTTGCCCTTCTTATCGGAAAACCTGTAGTCTTCGAATTCATCCTTGGCCTGGCAGTTAACGCATACCCTCGCCGTCTGCCCTATCTGAGAAATCTGGGGAGTCCCGCATTTCTTGCATTTAACCCCGTATAAAGCTGAAATTACCCTTCTTTCCCGCCACCGACTGGGCAGTGAAAGCGCCGGACGCTCCGGCAGTGTCGAAGCCTCCATCTGGACAAGATTCTTCCAGGTCAGATACTGGCCGTAGCCGATGGCTATTTTACCCTCCAGCTTGTCAGCCAGTATTGGCCTTTTCTGTATTCGGCTGATATCTTCGGTGACACGGAAAATAAAAGCGTCGCTGCCGTCTCCATAGCTGGCAAAAAGAATCCTGTCGCCCGGCTTGGCTTCCTCGAGTGCGACTATTAGCATCAATAGCGCCGCCGCCGTCCCCGCATTGCCTATTTTATCGTACAGCGGCTCCTGCAACTGCTCTTTATCGAATTTCATCCGCCTGGCCAGACCGGCATGCTGTCTGGTATCGGCGGCGTAGTAAACGATTTTGGAGAAGTCCCCCGATTTGAGCTTATGCTTATCCATGAGGCCGGTAATAGTCTCCTGCATGGTCGGCATATATCCCACCTCGTCGATAAACCTCTGCTCGGTAGACCGGATATAAGCGTCATCCTCCGCTCGCCACAGGTCGGTGAAATCATTAAAGACGGAATAGATGCCTTCTACCTCGGCGATGACCTTTTCCGAGCCTATCATCAGGGATGCCGCACCGTCACCGAGCACCTGCTCCAGCGTACCCCTGGCCGCGCCCGGACGGCAGTCTGATGCCGTTACCAGCACGTTCCCCGCCGAACCGCTCTTGACCGCGTCTACGGCCGACTTCACAGCTATAGTGGACGCTCTCAGCGAATCGGTAAAATCAGCGGTATGGCACTCCTTATCCAGGTCAACCGCACTGGCTATGATTGCGGCCGACTGTTTCTCCTTGTAGGGGGCCGTGGTCGTCGCCAGCGATAGGCCGTCGGCTTTGGCTCCACCCCCCACCAGACAGTCCAGGGTAGCCGCCACCGCCATCGTGACGGTATCCTCGTCATAGCCCGCCACGGCTTTGGCCCCACCCACACTCCTCCCCGCCCACATCCTGGCGATTTCATCACGATTGAGCCTGTAAACGGGGATATAAGCTCCTATTGACGTAATACCGACCATCTCCCCAGCCTTCCTTTCTCTTTCAGCTTGTTTTACCGCTATATGACAGATGGACAAGACAAAGAAGCACCGCTAACCCCATCGGAGACAGCGTTGACAAACAGCAAACGGCAGCCCGCCGCGAAGACTAGGTTATGGTGAACCCCCCATCAACGGGCATGGTTATACCGGTAATATAGGAAGCCCTGTCCGAGCACAGCCATACCACCGCCTCGGCAACCTCCTCCGGCGCTGCATCTCTCCCTAGGGGCATCATTTCTTTGACCGCTTCCGCCATTCCAGGCTGTACGGCCAGCATCCGGTTATAGAAACCGGTGCCCTTCATACCGGCGGGGCAGACGGCATTGACACGAATGCCCGCTTTGGCATAATCGCCGGCCGCCGACAGCGTTAAACCGTTAACACCCCACTTACAGGCGGTGTACATGGCCTGCAGCGGAGCGCCGATGAGTCCGGCGATGGACGATGTATTGACGATAGCCCCGCCGCCGTGCTCCACCATATATTTTATCTCATACTTCAGGCACAGCCAGACGCTCTTCAGGTCAACGTCCACGATACGGTCCCAGTTCTCTTCGGTGCCGTCAATAAGAGGCGTCGGCAGCTCCTCGATTCCGACGTTATTGTGGGCACAGTCAAGACCTCCATAGGTCTCGACGGTCTTGCTGACCATTGCTTCGACGTCGGCTGCCCTGGAAACATCTGTCTTGATGAAAAGAGCCTCACCGCCGGCTTTCTTAATCATGTCCACCGTCTGCTCGCCGTTCTTAACATCGATATCAGCCACGGCGACCTTCGCACCTTCCCTCGCAAAGGCGACTGCCGTAGCCCGGCCAAGTCCCATACCGGCACCTGTCACCAGTGCCACCTTACCCTGGAACATTCCCGCCATCTTGCTTCCTCCTTGCCTTATCAATCCCTGTACCGCCCCGAAATATTCTATTCTGTAGCTCTATCCCTGTCAAATAAAGGGACACGGTATTATTTAAGAGGCTTTGCCTGCATTTGGTTGACGTCTTAGCCTCACCACTGACATATCTTTTCCCACCCTGCCTGCTTGCGCTAAAGCTCTCGCCTGCCACAGTCGCGGAGGGACGGCGAGCAGGTCAGCGAAGGCAAGCCGCCCT
>JAUWYU010000142.1 GCA_030615655.1 Dehalococcoidia bacterium | reverse complement strand
ATCTTCCATCAGTTTATTAACGCGTTTTCTGTGGGCATCGCCGCCGGGACTTGGTGCTGCCGTAGGGCTGTATGACATCTCTTTAAGGTTGTCCAGCATGGTGGGGATAAGCTGGAAGGGTACCGATATCAGGAATAGTCCTGGCGGAAAAATGTTCAGCGCCTGCATGCCCAGGCCCAGGCCGGTGATGAAATAGTTCAACTCGCCGCTCACGACGGGATAGACGTAAATCCAGGAGCAGGCCACCACCGGTGTCGCTTTGCTTACGAAAGGCTGCCCCGTGGAGTAGTTGATGGACCGTAACAGTGTCTGTGCCTGAGTTATATCAGCCGTGATAACCAGCACGTCCGGCTCGAAGGAGAGCTTGTCTACGGGGGAGAAAGCTACGTACCGCACCGAGTCCTTCGGCATCCTGGGGAGATACTGGTACATGGCCCGGCAGGAATTTGCCCCCTTGAAGAGACCCTCGTCGCCGCCGAAGAGTCCGCTGACGAGAAGCGGCTCCGGGTCTTTCATACCCAGTATCATCTGTTCCACACCCACGCAAACCCAGTCTTCGGGGCCCACGTAAAAAGCATCGTTCTCCTGGGCTTCTTTGAGCATCTCACAGAAATTCAGTTCCTTATCCAGTCGTTTGATGCCCTCGGGTATGGTGATTAAGAATTTAACACCTACGGGTTTTCTTTCGAGATGAAATTTGTCCAATGCAGAATAGTCTCGCGGTGTTGAGCTCATATTAACCTCCTTGCTGTCTATTACTTTGTGTAATTGTCATGGTTAAACCATGGGACAGGCCGATGAGACTACGGGTCTCGTTCAGGCCTGCTCTTTAAATCTTACCGCCGGTTAATTTTATGGCCATCTGTATATGTGGTTTTTCGAAACTCTTCCAGGTTACCCGACCATGTTCCACGTGTCCGGGTATATATAGCGCCGTGGTTGTATTGATTATCTGTCGTTCGTCACCCATGTAACCCTCTATTTCGGCTCCGAGATATTCAGGGTTGTGAGGGTCCATGCCTATATTCAGAATAATTTCATCGTAGTCGTGCGATTCAAGAGAGGCATGGATGGGGTTGGGCTCCGGCTGTTTCCATATCCAGTTATACATGATGAATATGTTGCTTCCGGGAACAAGCTCATTATTCATGAGTATTGCTCCGGGGCCTTTCGGGGATGCCTTCACCATATATTTGTCGTATTTTGATTCCGCCATGTGGTTAATCCTCCTTTTGAATATCCAGAGAATGATATAGCTTAATCATGCTTTTTAGGTTTCCTGCTTCAATTCCTCAACTATTTCCCTGACTCTCTTCTTATGTTCCTCTCCGCCGATGGTGTAGGAATAAGGGACCCAGTTCATTTCCTCCAGATTCTTCAGTATCCCGGGGAGCTTGTCCCAAGGGATGGACAAGAGTATCTGTCCTTCCGGGAAGAGACGTCTTGACCTCATGCCGAAACCGAAACCGGTGACCGTGAAATTCATTTCACCGCTCAAGTATGGATAGATATAGAACCATGAGCATCCCGCTACCGGCGTTCCCCTGGCCGACCACATTTCGCCGGTGGTATAGGCCTTGGCTCGGATGAATATCTCTGCCTGACTCACACTGGCCATGATAATCAATAAGTCCGGCTCGAATGTCATTTTGTCCAGAGGGGCGAAGGCGACATAGTTAATGACGTTTTTAACCAGCCTCGGCAGGTAGTCATAGATTCTCCGGTTGGCGCGGGCGTCCTTGAAAGCTCCCAATTTCGGTCCCACCTGCCCGCTCTCGAATATCGGGTCTTCATCCACCATGCCCAGCAGCAGCGGTCCTATGCAGGTAAAGTCTTCTTTGGCGGCGTAAAAAGCTTTTCCTCCCTGCGCTTCTACCAGCATTTCGCAAAAATCCAGGACTTTGTCCGGTTTCTCGATGCCCTTCGGTCTGGAGGTCAGGAACTTGACGCCAACGGGCTTCCTTTCGAAATTGAATTTATCGAGTATGGAGTAATCCAGCTCGCTTGAGCTCATGGTAACCTCCTCTTGAATTAAAATAGGGTCGTGCTACACAACTATAATAGGATTGTTTCTGTTGATATTCAAGTTCGTTTCGTGTATCGTCTCTACGGGGGCTGTGGCATTCAGGTAAGGTTTTCGCGTTAGGAGGAACCAAACATATGACCGATAGACGTTCAGAACCAATCTCCAACTCGCTCCACAATACTTACGATAACATCAGGTTTGTTCGAGGGCCCGCAGAGCGATTGGTTGTAAATGCAAAGCTCATCCCGGGGCAGCGAGTTCTTGATGTGGCCTGCGGCACCGGTTGGGCTACGATGGTAGCTGCACAGGCTGTAGCTGACAATGGACTGGTCATTGGCATCGATATCGCTGATAAACTGCTGGACGTGGCGAAGGAAAAGGCCACGTCTGCAGGTTTGTCAAACGTGGAGTATCGCGTGGGGGATGCTGAGGCGTTGGAATTCGACGATGCCAGTTTCGATGCGTTAATCTGTGCATCGTCGATATTCTTTCTTCGGGACATACCCAAAGCGCTTCATGAATGGCACCGCGTTTTGAAGGTAGGTGGAACAGTAGCCTTCACGAGTTTTGGACCGAGGTTACTGCAACCGGTCATTAAACCGTTCGGCGAGCGCCTATCTCGATATGACGGACAAGCTCCACCAGTTCCAAGTTTTCTTGAGAGCACGGATACACCAGACAAATGCCGGGAACTACTCAAACGCGCCGGCTTTGAAGAGATAGAGATTACCACAGAGCAATTAGGCTTTTATCTTCCAGATACAACAGCCTATTGGCAGGAGATAACCCTTACGTTCGTCAGGCCGCGTCTGGCTCGTCTGAGTCCTGCAGAGCTTGAGAAATTCAAGGAAGAGCATCTTGCCGAAGTGGAATCTCTACGCACGGACCAAGGCATATGGCTCGACATACCTACATATTTCAGTATAGCGAGAAAGCTATCATGATCATCACGAACAAAGTGTTGTTGCCCTCACTGGAGTGGGCGCTAAGGCATAAGGTATCTTGAAGGCATAGGCCCCGCTGAATATTCCAGGGGACGATGGTGTGGATTCAAAAAAGAGGATATAAGAAAATGGCTGAAACAAAATACGGGAAACATTTAATAAAAGCACCTTTTCAACCAGACAGAGGGGGGACGGGGCTACATGTTCTCAATTTCGCCGCCACCGGTTATGGAGTCAAGGCGTCATGGGTTTTATTACCCGTTATCAAAGTCTCAACCGGCGAGAGTTTACCAACTCATAGCCACGATTTTTTCCAGTTTATAAGCTGGTTCGGCGCCGACCCGAAGAATATAGGGGAGTTTGAAGCGGAAGAATATATATGTTTAGGTGTGGAACAGGAAAGACATATCGTCAACACCCCCACCGTTCAGATTCTCCCGCCGGGGACGCCTCATTGCCCTGGCGGATGGCTAAAAGTTGATAAACCTGTCTATCACTTCGACGTTTTCTTCGCACATGATTACGAAAAAAAAGACACAACCATACCTGACGTACCCAACAGGCGAATGCCAGGAACAAAATACAGTAAACACTTCATCCCGGCAGCTATAGCACCAGCCCGATATGGGCCACCGATACCAACTTTCAACTTCTCCGCCGCCGAATATGGAGTCGATGCGGGATGGATTCTGGTACCCGTTTTAGAACCCAGAATGTTTATGGATAAGCCCCATAAACACGATTTCCACCAGTTCTTCTGTTTTCTGGGGAGCGACCCGGAGGATATACGGAAGTTTGATGCCGAAATCGATGTATATCTGGGCGAGGAAGGCGAAAAACATGCCATAACCACCCCCACAGTTCTCCATATTCCCCCGGGGTTAATGCACTGCCCGATGGAATACAAGAGGGTCGGTAAACCCGTTATGCATCTTGATGTTTACTTTGCACCCAGGTATGAAAGAATACCGGTATCCAGATAGTCTTTATCCTGCCGGGGCTGGCATGCTGGTCGGTAAGCACGGGACACGTCTCTGAACTTCAAGAGGCCAGAGACTCAAATCAGGAAGAGTTATTTAATTTTGCTGGAAAGGGAAAGGAGGCAACGATGATTGCAGAAAATAAGCTGGTAGAAATAGTCGGTGCTGGCAGTATAAACAGCGAACAGGCGACGCTGGATGAATATTCCAGAGACATGAGTTTCGTTAACGCGGTAAAGCCGGAATGTATAGT
>JAUWYU010000186.1 GCA_030615655.1 Dehalococcoidia bacterium | reverse complement strand
TACATCACCATAGGCAACTATCACGACAAGAAGAACATCGGCGAAACACACGAGACACTGCTGAAAAACGGTGTGTACATTCTGGAAATGATTGACCTCTCCGGCGTCAAACCCGGCGAATACGAGCTCCTCTGCCTGCCGCTCCGTATGGAACGCGGCGATGCCGGCCCCTGCCGCGCTATCCTGAGGCCCCTATAGACCAGTCCGCCAAACAAGAAGGGGGAGCATCTCTGCTCCCCCTGATTTCTAATGTCTTGTATAAATCGGCGTTAAACCATCTCGCGATATACCGGCAGCGGTTTCCCACCTCCCACAATCAGGGTCTCACCTGAAATATAAGATGACATTTCCGAGGCAAAAAACAGTACCGTATTGGCAACATCCTCCGGCAGACCGATTCTCTGCAAAGGTACTGACTTACCCATCTCGGTAAATCTGGCCTCTTTTTCTTTTTCCAACATATTGACCATCATGGGGTCATAGAAAGGTGTTTTTATGGGGCCCGGCAGGATGGCATTCACGTTGATATTGTGGGGGGCCAACTCGAAAGCCAGGTTATAGACAAGCCCCAGGATGGCGGCCTTGGCAGAGTGATACTCCGCCGCTGAACTGGGGGGTGAAAAAACGCCCAGGGAAGAAATCAGGACAATCTTGCCGTATTTCTGTTTTATCATATACGGCGCCACTTCCTTGCAGAAAAAGACATGACCTTTCAGGTTTAGGTCCATCATTATATCCCAGAATTTTTCATCCGTGTACTGGATACCCCTTTTGGGCCTTTCGATTCTCTGTGAAGGTTTAGCCAGCCGGGACTTGGGAACGCCACCGGCGCAGCCTACTAGAATATCCACCGTGCCGAATTTTTTAACGGTCTGGTCAACGCAATCCTTTATTTGTGCGAGATCAGTGATGTCACACTTGATGAAAATACAATCCCTGCCCTTTTTGCTGGCCTCTTTAGCTGTTTTCTTCCCGTCTGCCTCGTTAATATCAGCGATGACGCTGGAGCAGCCTTCCTCGGCAAATTTTACGGCCGTAGCCCTGCCCATTCCCGTGGCTCCGCCGTTAATAATGGCGACTTTATCGGGTAGCAGCATTCTTTCATCTCCTTAATCATCTATTCCTGCATTCAGGTCTTAGCCATGATAATACTTTTCAGACGGAATCTTCAAATACTATGCTATAATTATGCAGTTGTTTTTTCGGAGTAACTATGAAAAAGAGTTTCTGGGCACGACTTGATGATTTAATTGAATCGTCGGAAATCGTCCTTGACAGGCCGAAAGGGTCAAGGCACCCGAAATACCCTGAAATGATATTCCCGCTGGACTACGGGTATTTAAAAGATACCTGCGGTGGAGAGGGTGAAGAGGTGGATGTCTGGGTGGGCACGGCGGGACACCGGCGGTTAACCGCCATAGCCTGCACGGTGCACACGCTGGAAAAAGACGCGGAGATTAAACTTATCATCGGCTGTACCGAAGAGGAAATCAATATAATCGAGGATTTCCACAATGGCCCATACCAGTCGGCTATTATTATCAAAAGAGATAGCGGTTAGTTACCCGCCGCCGTTTGTTCTCTCTCACTGAAAAGCATTATCTCTCCTGCCAGCTTGAACGGACGCCCCCGACACGCTAAAGTAGTAGTAGGGGAATGTTCAGGAGTCTTTATGATTAAGTCAGGCCATATTGATACCTTACGCCGTATCGTTGGCAGGGAAAATGTTCTTACCTCTAAGGAAGAGTTGGTTGCCTACTCCTATGACGCCACCAATCTATGGTCGCACATGCCTGACGTGGTCGTGCTGCCCACCGGTGCCGGGCAAATATCGGAAATTCTGAAATTAGCCAATGAAAATCGCATCCCCGTTACTCCCAGAGGTGGCGGCACCAACGTAAGCGGTGGTTCCATACCGATAAAAGGTGGCATTGTCCTGTGCACTACCCGCATGGACCGCATTCTGGAGATAAGCAAGACCAACCTGAATGCCACGGTAGAGCCCGGCGTTGTCCTTCAGGACTTCCAGGACGCCCTTGCCCGTGAAGGCCTGTTTTTCCCGCCTGACCCCCAGAGCTTTTCGGGCTGCACCATGGGTGGCGTGGTGGCGGAGAACTCCGGTGGCCCCTCCTGCCTGAAATATGGAGTCACCAAGCAGTATGTGCTCGGCCTTGAGGTGGTGCTGGCCGATGGCGAAATAATGAAACTGGGCGGCCTCACCCCCAAAAACAGGACAGGATACGAGCTTCTCATGCTCTTTACCGGCTCCGAAGGCACTCTGGGTGTTATCAGTAAAATAACTCTCCGGTTGCTGCCGGCGCCCAAAGCGAGCAAGACCATCGTGGCGGTTATCAGCGACGTGGCCGTAGCCGGCGAAACCGTGACCGAAATCATCGCCAGCAGCGTCCTGCCCTCGAAGGTGGAGTTCGTGGATAGCTGGACGTTCGAAAAGTTCCGCGGCCTCCTGCCGGATAAAATTCTCGATAGCTCGCAGGTCATTCTTCTCATTCAGGTTGACGGACTCCCGGAAACAGTGGAAGCCGAGGCGCAGCATGTCGTCGACATATGTAAAAACAG
>JAUWYU010000001.1 GCA_030615655.1 Dehalococcoidia bacterium | reverse complement strand
GACATCACCGAGCGAAAGCGTGCCGAGGAAGTCCTGCGCTTCTCGGACGCCGCCTTCAAGTCCATCCACGAAAGCGTCATCGCGATGGACATGGACTACGTAATAACACACTGGAACGAGATAAGCGAGCAGATTTATGGTATCAAAGCGTCCGAGGCTATCGATAAGAAGCTGCTCGATGTTATTGAGATAGTGGAGACCCATCCCGGCGAAAATAAGGAGCGGTTCAAGTCGCTTGAAACCGACGGTTACTATCAGGAGGAACAGCTGCACCGAACCAGGTACGGAGAGGTGTGGGTCGATGTGAGCTTGCAGGCGATAGAGAGCAGTGGTAAATGCTACGGATGGGTGGCACTGGCTTCAGCCATAACCCAGCGCAAGCTGGCGGAAGAGGCACTGAAACGGAGCGAGGAGAAATACCGCGAGCTTATCAGCACCTCCATTGATGGCATTGTATCCATCGACCATCAGATGAGGGTAATTATATGGAACCAGGGAGCCGAAAGAATATTCGGCTATAAGGAAAAGGAGATGCTGGGACAAAGTGCTATGAAGATTGTCCCTGAGAGAGCTATAAAAAGAATGACAAGAGCATTTGCAGATTTCAGTAAAATCGGCTCAGGTCAAGATAGGAACCGGATAGCGGAGGTTGTCGGTCTGAGGAAGGACGGGGCCGAGATCCCGATAGAACTTTCCGTGTCAGCAAGAAAGGCTGAGGAAATCTACATCACCACAGCCATAATAAGAGATATCACGGAACGCAAGGAGGCCGAGAAAAAGCTGCGGCAAATCGACCAGATGAAATCCGAATTCCTCTCCAACGTCTCACACGAGCTGCGCACGCCCCTCCAGTCAATCAGCGGCTTCACGAAACTGATTCTAAACGGAAAGGTGCCTGATGCCGAGACCCAGCAAGAATTCCTGCAGATTATCGACAGGGAGAGCCAGCACCTCGGCAATCTTATTAACAGTCTGCTGGATATATCAAGGCTTGAATCCGGCCGATTTGAGATAAACAGGAGGCTCCTACCGATAAGGGATACCATTGTTGATTCCATAAAGAGCTTCCATAGTTTGGCCCGTGATAAGGATATTGCACTCAGCGAAGATATACCGTCGCAGCTACCCGAGATGGAGGTAGATGATGAACGGCTGAGGCAAGTAGTCATCAATCTGCTCAGTAATGCCATCAAATTCAGCGACCCCGGCAGCAGTGTCACGGTAAAGGCAAAGAGACGTAAAGGAGAGCTGTTATTCCAGGTCACCGACGAGGGTATTGGCATCCCTGAAGAAGCTATGCAGCACCTCTTTGAAAGGTTCTACCGGGCCGAGGGCAAGCTAGCTAGAGGCGGTACCGGCCTGGGACTCTACATTTCCAAGCAGATTGTAGAGGCACATGGTGGGCATATCTGGGCAGAGAGTAAAATCGGTGAAGGCAGTACCTTCAGCTTTACCCTGCCTCTTAATGGAAAAGGAGGAGATGGTCATGGAAAAGAAAATTCTGGTCATTGAAGATGACCCGTCTACTTCAAGGCTGGTTGATTATTCCCTCAGGCATGAGGGTTACCAGGTACTCACGGCATCAAACGGCCTGGAAGGGATACGGAAAGCACATAATGAAGCTCCTGACCTCATCATTCTGGATGTCATGCTGCCGGGCATGGATGGGTTCGAGATTTGCCACCGACTACGGTCGGAACCTGATACGGCGCAACTGCCCATTCTGATGTTCTCAGCTAAAGTTCAGGAAATAGACAAGGAGACCGGGCTGAAAGTAGGCGCCGATGACTATCTATCTAAACCCACCGCCCCGGCGGAAATAGTGAGTCGGGTAGAAAAACTGCTGGCTAAAAAGAAACGTGACACACCAACCCAGGAGAAAGTGAGTGGATAGCGATAATACCAGCCCCCAAGCTACGGATAGGGCAGCCAAAAAGAGTCTGGGTGAGATGCTGGTTGAAGAGAACCTCATCACCCCGGAGCAACTGGAGAGCGCCCTGGAGCTACAGCGGCAGCAGGGAGGGAAGCTGAGCGATATTCTGACAAAACAAGGCCTAGTTAAAGCCGAGCAACTAGCCATTGTGCTCAGTATCAAGCTGAACCTGCCCCTAATAGACCTGAAGAGACATACCGTGCAACCTCACGCCCTCCGGCTTATCCCTGAAGACATGGCCCGGAAACACGTCCTTATACCTCTTGATATCGTCAATGACTCTCTAATGGTAGTTATGGCTGACCCGGAGGACATCCGCACCATTGAGGATGTTAAGGCTCAGGCCAAGATGAGGGTGGAGATAGCACTCGGCGTCCGCTCTGATATCGAGCGAGCCATTGACCTTAACTACAGGTCAAGCGGTGCAATCGAGAAACAGGTAAGCCGGTTGACACCCGTTTCCGAGGATAAAACAGACGATACTTCAACACTTACGGCCAGGACACCGATTGCGGAAACGCTTGACCTGCTCATTACCCAGGCCGTCAAGGACAGGGCCTCGGATGTCCATATTGAACCACAGGAGGACAGGCTCAGGATTCGATACCGGATTGATGGTATCCTGCACGATATGTTTTCCTTTCCGCTCAGTGTTCACACGCTGCTGGTATCACGCGTAAAAATCCTGGCCGAGATGGACATCTCCGAGCAGAGACGCCCTCAGGACGGACAATTTTCCATCAAACTGGGCGGGAATGAAGTTGATATTCGCGCCGCCACTATGGAAACACCCTGCGGGGAGAGGGTAACGTTGCGGATTCTGGACAAATCTTTGGCCCTCTTTACCTTAACCGAGCTCGGTTTTCAACCTAACGCTCTTAAAAAGTACCGGGCGATGCTGAAGAGCCCACTCGGCATGATACTGGCGAGCGGCCCTACCGGTTCCGGCAAAACGACCACCCTTTACGCATCCATAAATGAGCTGGACCGAAACGAGCGTAACATCATGACCATTGAAGACCCCATCGAATACAGCTTCATGGACATTAACCAGACTCAGGTTAATACCAAGGCGGGGATTACCTTCGCCAGCGGGCTTCGGGCCATCATGCGGCATGACCCCGACGTCATACTGGTCGGCGAGATACGGGATACGGATACGGTGACAACCGCCATTCAAGCTGCCCTGACCGGTCACCTGGTACTCTCCTCAATTCACGCCAATGACGCCGTCGGGGTGCTTTTCCGGCTTATGGACCTGGATGTGGAATCGGCCTCAATCTCATCAACACTTATCGGCGTCGCTGCCCAGCGCATGGTCCGCCGCATCTGCCCTAACTGCCGCACTCCCTACCAACCACCTCCGGAAGAGGTCGAGGCTCTTCACAAGGAACTGGAGGAGAAAGGCACTACATTCTATCACGGGACAGGCTGCAATCTCTGTACCCATACCGGATATCGGGGCCGAACCGGAATTTTCGAATTATTAGTCATGGGTGAGGAAATCAGGAAGATGCTCCGCAGTCATGCCGGCGCAGGTGAGATCAGAGCACAGGCCATCGCCGAGGGGATGATAACCATGAAACAGGACGGGATGCTGAAGGTAAAAGAAGGCATTACATCGGTGAGTGAGGTGATGCGTAGCGTCTTTTCCATTAGCTGACAACGGGTATTCAGGCTACTTCAGGTGAAATTATGGCATACAAGTACAAAGCCTATACAAATGATAAAAAGATTGTTCAGGGTACGATCGAAGTCACTTCAGAAAGTCTGGCCGAGGGAGCCCTCTACCGTGCCGGGTATCAGCATATCCTCAGCCTCAAAGAAGTGCCGCCAGGCCTGAGTCTTGAAAGGTTGATACCAACCCTTTTTGGCGTCAGGACTCAGGATGTGATTGATTTCTCCAACCAACTGACCACCTTGATTGAGTCGGGTATCAACATACTTACGTCACTGAAGCTACTTGAGGGACAGACTTCCAAGCCGTCACTGAAAAAGATTATCGACGGACTGGTCGAAGAAATCCAGGGAGGCAATTCCCTCTCCCAGGCACTCACCTGTTATCCACAGGCATTTCACAATACCTACTGCCAGGTGATTAAGGCCAGCGAACAGGCAGGCAATCTGGAAACAGGTCTGAGGCAGGCCGCCAGCTACATGGAAAAACAGGCAGCCGCCAACCAAAAAATAAAACGCGCCATGCTTTACCCGGCCTTTGTCTTACTTATGGCTATCGGGGTATCTATCCTGCTCATTACGGTAGCCCTGCCGCCGCTGGTGGAACTGTTTACTTCTTTCGGTGCTGACCTTCCCTGGATGACACAGTTGCTGATTACCGTTACCGAGTTCGCCATCAAACATATCCTCTACATCCTCGGCGGATTATTAATTCTCATTATGTCAACCGTCGGCCTGCTGAGGCTGCCGTCCGTAAAGCAGGCCAAGGACAAATTAATGCTGAAAATACCGCTAATCGGCGCTATTAACATTGAGCGCAGTGTGCACCATTTCTGCCGAACGGCTTCAATGCTGCTGAAGGCAGGGCTGCGCTTACCCCAGATAATGGACATTGCCATACAGACCAATCGGAACCAGATTATCCGCCAGGCATTGAGTCATGTTAGAGACAGGCTGATCCAGGGAGAGGGTCTGTCGCAGCCAATGTCTGAGATTGAGCTATTCCCCCCTCTTCTGGTGGAGATGGTGGTGGTGGGAGAGAAGTCCGGTGCCATGGACTCTACCCTAGCTACCCTCGCCGACTTTTACGAACGGAGGGTTGACCGCAGGATCGATGCCCTCATTTCCATGATAGAACCTGTATTGACGTTGATCATCGGGATAGTAGTTATTTTTATCGCTCTCTCCATGATAACACCGCTGTACTCAATACTAAGGTCCATGCATTAAATGTTTACGGCAGGCAGCGAAAATGAAAAGGACAATAAGACAGAGGTTAGCGCAGGTAAAAAGCCGGGCGCAGGGCCAGAGGGGTCTGGGCCTGGTAGAGACATTAGTCGCGGTGGCTATTCTAGGAACCTCTGTGGTTGCCTTTGTCGTCGCCCTTTCGGCGGGGTCAATCGCCGTAGGCCAACAGGACGAGGAAGTCGTGGCACAGAGTCTGGCACAGACTCAGCTGGAATACACTAAAAGCTATACCTACTACCCCGGCGCAGGCACTTATCCCACGGTTGACACACAGGCAGATTATGCTATCTCTGTCAACGTTACTTCCGTCCCGGATACTGATACCGATATACAGAAAATAACGGTAACCATCTCCCGGGGGAGCGAGAGCATATTTGTAGTTGAAGACTATAAGGTGAACCGATGAAAGGACAGGAAGGCGTTACCCTGGTGGAATTGCTCGTTGCCGTCGCAGTTACCGGCATTATCGTCGTTTTTCTGGGCACGGCAATCTATCAAATCATTACCATTACCGAGTACGGCAACGACAGGCTCACCGCCATGCATGAGCTGCAAAATGCGGCTCACTGGTTCAACCTCGACGGGCAGAGAGCCAGCACTGCCAACGTGAACGGCGATTTGTTGCTGACCATCTCCGCCAATAATTCAATTACCTACTCTCTGGCAGGTACCGAGCTGCACCGCACCGCCGGTGGTAACCAGATGACACTGGCACGGAATATCTCCAGTGCTGATTTTGCCGTCCAGAATCGGGTTATCACCATGTCCCTGACTTCATCCCCCGAGGGGCGGGACAACGTGAGTGAAAACGGCACCTACAAGGTTTACCTCAGGCCATCGGAGGAAGACTGATGAATAGCGAAAAGGGGCAGGCCCTTCCCCTCGCTATACTGGCCCTGGCCATGGGCACGCTGGTGATAACGCCGTTCCTCGGCCACGCCAGTAGCAACCTCATCGGCTCCCGCGTCTATGAGCAGGGGATAACCGAACTTTACTCCTGTGATTCTGGCATTGAGTGGGCTATGTGGAGGCTTGAGGAAAACCCCGTACTCACCACCAATACCACTTACGACAGCACTATGCTTGAACCTGTCCCCAGCGAGATAAATGGCTCCTCATTTCCCACCACCGAGCTACGCTTTGTTGAAGATGCAGGGGCTATTGAGACGATAACGCCGGAATGGCAAGATGGGCAAGGCGAACATAACTATGACTTCCAAGCGTCAGACAAGGGCTCCATAACCGTGTTGATTAGTAATATTACTGCCTCCAAACCTGTGATAGTTGAGCTAAGTAACGTATCAGGACAACCAGACTACGAGTTCACAGGAGCTGGCCCTTATACAGCTGTGTTTGAAATCGACTCCGCTGGCTCATACACCATCCTAGTTACTCTCCCTATAGAGAACAAGTATGGCCCACTCGGGCCCGGACCAATAACAATCAGCATCACCTATCCGATTGCCAGTTATGATATTAGAGCACAGAAGGGTGACTGCACTATCACAGTCAGGGCAACCGCCAGTTACCTGGCAACAAGGGTAATCTCGTGGCAGGTAGAATAGCAACGGTCATAATAAAGGAGGTTGGAAAAGTGACTTTTGACGCGCTGGGGGCTACCAGCATATTACTCGTGCGCATGGCACTCACCAATCCGGTAATACTGGCGGTACTTCTGAAATCCTTACAGCAAAATAATGGTCAAAAGCAATAAAAAAGAGACATCCTAATGAAGACCAGAAAATTACTCTTAGTACTGTTATGTGCCGTCCTTCTTGTGGTCTACTACCTCATGGGAACGGACTATCTTAAACAGCAGCAGGAGCGTGAGGTGCTTGCATCTCAAATCGCCGAGGCCACCCAGGCACTGGCGCAAATTCCCGCACCCCCCGCCGACCTGGAGGAGCAGTTAGCCGCCGCCCAGACCAGTCTGGAAGGGATTAGAAACTCATTCCCCAGCAAGCTAAACAGCACCAGGATAATCAATACCATTCTCAAGCTCGCCGATGAAGTCGGGGTCAAGGCAATACCCCTGATAACACAACCCTGGGCAATAGAGAGTGTCAGTGATTATGACTATTTCGTTTTTCGATTAAACATAGCCGTAACCGGCACCTTCGCACAACTGGTCAGCTTCTTGAACCAGCTGGAAAACGGAGAGCTTGAGACACTTATCGTGGAAAATTTTAGAGTTAGCAGAGTAACCGAGTCATCCGGGGCAGAAAGTACCCCCGGGGACAATACACAGGTAAACGCCAGCCTGGATATAGCCATCCATTCTCAATCTCCAACCATCGACCAGTAGGGAAAGGCGTACTATAAAAATGTATGTTGCGCTAAATATCAGCAACAGTAGCCTGAGAATCCTCTCAGTGAAGGGGAGACAGGTAAAGAAGTGGGGGAGCCAGGCCCTGACGGCTGACCTAGTCCGGGATGGCCTGATTTTACAGCCACAAGCCGTCGGCGAGGCTATTGATGCCCTTTTTAAATCAACCAGAATCCCCAAAGAAAAAGTAATCACAAGCCTTTCCGGTCTGTCCTTTACTTACCGATTCCTGAGCCTGCCCCGTATGAAACCAGACCTCCTGGAGGAAGCTATCCTGCGCGCCGCGAAGAAAGAAATATCACTGCCTCTGGATGAACTGTATCTTTCGTGGCAGCCTCTTCCCGGTAAAGGGGACGAGCAGGCTTTCTTTGTCCTGGGCGTGCCGCGCAATCTCGTTGATAACATGATTCAGACACTAAGTATAGCCGGAGTGGAGCCATATCTCATGGACCTGCGACCGCTGGCTCTGGCCAGAGCCGCCAGTCGGGGAGACGCCATAGTAGCCAGCCTGGAGCCCGACGGCTTTGATATCGTCTTTATTGCTAATGGTATCCCCGCGGTGATACACACTATAAGTCCAAGAGGGGAGGGAGCTACTCTCGAGGACAATATCCGGAGGTTGGTCGACGAGTTAACCAAAACAGCGGCCTTTTACCAGAGCAACCACCCGGAAAACCAACTGAGTCCAGATACACCCCTGCTGCTGACTGGTGAACTGGCTGCCGAGGCTCCCACCAGTGGCCTGCTGCAGGCTGAGATAGAATATCCCTTAGAACCTCTCATCCCGCCACTGGAATTCCCACCCGACCTGCCCGTCGCCTCATACGCCGCCAGTCTGGGGCTGGCTCTTAAGAAGATACCGCAGAAAACGGCGGCTAAAGGAGAAGCCGCCCATTTCTATGATATAAATATCAACATACTTTCTGGAAAATACCGGAGAAGCAAGGCCCGGCCGCTACCGGCACGATATATATTGCTGGGTATATTCCTGGCAATTGCTGTCGCCTCTCTTTTTCCTTTCTACCAGGCCAGGAGTCAACTCAGCGTGGAAAACCTGGACCGAGAAAACGAGCTTCACGGGGTCAGCCGGGAACTTAACCTGACCGCCCTCGCGGCTGAGGAGGTAGCCAGAACCGAAGAAACCATCCGGGAAATAACCGACAGCATAGAGACGCTTAAAGAGGGACAGCAGAGCATCCTGAGTACCCGAGGCGACTTCACCAGTAATCTGCAACTGGTTACCGAGACTCTGCCACCCCGAACCTATTTTACGTCAATAGAAATTGACAATAACCTGATTACTGTGCAAGGAGAAACCGATAGTGTTTTTATGGTTGTTAACTATGCAATGGCTCTGGAGGCAAAAGATACGTTCTCGGAAGTCCGCATCACCGAGCTGGATGAAGCAATTACAGTGACAGCTGAAGCCGCCGAATCCGAACCTATAGTAGTCGAAAGCAGCGTGATTACATTTGAAATTTTCATCAATAAGTAGATACCGAAGGTTTTAGATTGTTGATAAGGAGATAACAGGATGCATATAGATGACCTGCTGGGCATGGCGGTGACCAAAGGTGCCTCGGACCTGCATCTCAAAATCGGGGGCTTTCCCGTTCTCCGCATTAATGGAGAACTCGTCCCGCAGGAGCATATGACGGTAATAACGGCGGAGGATATACAGGCGCTCTTCACAGAAGTAACGACTGATGAGCAAAGAAGGACCTTCGCTGACGAACTGGAATCTGATTTCGCCTACCAGACCGATGGCATCGGCCGATTCCGCATAAATGTCTGTCGGCAAGGCGGAACGACAAGTCTGGCCTGCCGCCCGGTAAGGATGGAGTGTCCAGCTATAGAAGAGCTGGGACTGCCGGCGGTATGTAAGGACCTAGCCCTGAAATCGAGCGGTCTGGTGGTAGTTACTGGCCCTGCCGGCAGTGGTAAATCAACTACCCTCGCCGCCATGATGAACTATCTCAATCAAACAGAAAAGCGCAAGATCGTCACCATAGAAGACCCCGTTGAGTTTGTTCACCAGGATAAAAAGTGTATCTTCTCTCAGCGAGAGCTTGGCCGAGATACCAAGTCTTTTACCAATGCCCTGAAGCACGCGCTCCGGCAGGACCCCGACGTCATTCTGGTAGGGGAGATGAGAGACCTGGAGACGATGTCTGCCGTATTGACAGCTGCGGAGACTGGCCACCTGGTCCTGACTACCCTCCACACCCCGGGCGCGCCACAGGCAATCGACCGATTCATTGACGTCTTTCCGCCGTACCAGCAGCAACAGGTACGCACACAGCTCTCTATCACACTCGAGGGGATACTCTACCAGATACTATTGCCACGAAGCGATAGCTCAGGCCGTACCGCCGCTGTAGAGGTCATGCTGGCTACGGCCGCCATCAGGAACCTTATCCGTGAAGGGAAGAGTTACCAGCTGATGAATGCTATCCAGACAGGAGCCCAATTCGGTATGCAGACTCTGAACCAGTCACTCTCAGCCCTTTACTGCAGCGGGATTATAACGAGAGAAGAAGCTCTCGCCCGGAGTACCGACCTTGAGGAACTAAAGGATATGCTTGACGGACACTAGGCAAAATCATGCTTTCTTGTGGACACTTGACGGATATGGTATGATTCCTTACTATAAATGTATTGAATCATAACCAGATAAATAGGTAGCAATTAAAATGAAAAAAGAGCTTAGAAAATCGGGGGTTGATATCATCGGCTACATTCCTTGGGGAACACACCTTTGTCTACTCTACCAGACAGTGGAGGACCTGATTGACATTCTGGTGCCCTATTTCAAGGCCGGGTTAAAAGACAATGAATTTTGCCTGTGGGTTACTTCAGAACCTTTAAATAAAGAGGCTGCCGAAAAGGCGTTAAGAAAGTCCGTGAAGAAACTTGACGTATATCTGGAGAAGGGACAGATAGAGATAATTCCGGCTACCGAATGGTACCTCAAAGACGGCAGTCTTGACCTACAAAGAGTCGCCAAGGGCTGGGGTGACAAGCTGAATCAAGCCCCCGCCAGCGGTTATGAGGGCATGAGGGTAGTCGGCAGTACAACCTGGCTCGAGAAAAAGGACTGGCAGGACTTCATGGAATACGAAAAGGGGGGTAGTGATGCCACCAGCAAGATGATTGCCATCTGCACCTACTCTCTGGACAAGTGCGGTGCACCTGAGATTATAGATGCCGTCAGCAGCCACCAGTTCGCTCTTGTCAGACGCGCCGGCAAATGGGATACCATTGAGAGATATGAGTACAACCGGATGGAGCACACCTTAGATAAGCGTGTAAAAGAGCTACGATGCCTCTATGATATTGCCAGTATTACCGGAGCACCGGACATCGCTCTGCACGAACGGTTTGAGGAGATAGTAAAGCTGCTTCCCAGAGCATTTCAATATCCCGAGATTACCTTTGCCCAAATTACCCTCAATGAGCAGAAGTTTAAAACGGAGAACTACAGGAGGACCACCCGGAAGATGGCAGCGGACGTTATAGTACGTGGAGCGAAAGTAGGTACCGTAGAAGTCGGCTATCTGAAGGCGACGCCGAAAGTAGCTAATGGACTGTTCTCAATAGAAGAAAGTCTGTTGCTTGATGCTGTTGCCGAGCGTCTGGGGGCAATTACCGAACACAGGCAAGCGGAGGAAGCACTGCGGGAATCTGAGGAGAAGTTCTCCAAAGCCTTTCGGGCCAGTCCTGATATAATGGCCATATCCACGCTCAAAGGTGGCAGATTTATTGAAGTTAATGACAGTTTCACCCGCTTCACCGGCTACTCCCGTGACGAGGTGATTGGCCGCTACGCAATTGATACCAGCAACTGGATGAACGCAGAGGACCGCGCCAGAATGTTACAGATGCTGAAAAAACAGGGCAAAGTTCGTAATTTGGAAGTTGAGTCCCGTAATAAGTCAGGCGAGATACGCATCGGGCAGTACTCAGCCGAGCTCATTAACATTGGTGGTGAACCGTGTATCATCTCCGTGACAACCGACATCACCGAGCGAAAACAATCCGAGGAGCTAATCAAAACAGTTTACCATAGTTCACCGCTGGGCATTTATATTGTACAGGATGACAGGCTACAGTATACCAACCCGCAGTTCCAGAAGCTTACCGGCTACCGCGAAAAAGAATTGTCGGGCAGGGACCTCCTCAGCCTCGTCGCCGTTGAGGACAGCGACGCGGTCAAGTCAAGTACTGTGTTTACATTGCAGGAGGCGAGCCCCTACCCTTGTGAATACCGGATTCTCAACAAGACTGGGCAAATCAAATGGGTTATGCAGACCGTTTCCCCCATTCATTACCAGAGAAGAGAAGCCATCCTCGGAAATCTTATGGACATCACCGAGCGTAAGTATCTCGAAAGGAAGGTGATTGAATACGAAGAACTGAGCAAAATGAAGAGCGACCTCCTGGCCACGGTCTCACATGAACTGCGTACTCCCTTGGCGACGATAAAAGGCTACTCCACGATGATACTCGACTATTTCTCCAAGCTCAGTTCTGATGAAAAGAGGGATTGCCTTAAATCCATAGACAATTCCACAGACAGGCTGACCAAACTCGTCGATAACCTGCTGGACACATCCCGCATGGAGGCAGGATTGTTAAAACTGGAAAAGGTTTCAACCAATGTCTCCCAACTGATTCAGAGGGTGACCGCTGAGGCGAGCGTCAGAGCCGGTCAACATAACATAGTGATGAAGCTGGGAAATAAGCTGCCCAGAGTAAATATTGATGCCAAGCGCATTCGTCAGGTACTGGACAACCTGGTTGATAACGCCATCAAGTACTCGCCGCAGGGAACGGAGGTGCTGATATCAGCCCAACGAACCGGGCGGGAGCTACTCATTAGCATTACCGACCAGGGCTCGGGTATACCTGCCGAGGAGCTGACGAATGTCTTCGACCGGATGTACCGAATCGAACAAAGGCTGTCTTCAGGTAAGGATGGTATCGGTCTTGGATTATACATATGTCAGCGGCTAATAGAAGCGCACGGTGGTCGAATCTGGGCAGAGAGTATAATGGCGAAAGGAAGTACCATCCACTTTACCCTTCCCATATCAATCACGGCAAAGAGGGTTAAACCCTTGACTAAGAGTATCAGATGAAAACCTTACTCATTATAGAGGATAACTTCCTTCGCCGGAAAGAGAGGTGCTACCATGTCCTCAAAAAAAGCTTTAGTTTTAGTGGTTGATGATGATGTGAGGATACTGCGTATGATGAAGCGCATGCTAGAGCTGGAGAGTTTCCAAGTGTTAGTAGCTAATAGCGGCGAAGTGTCCCTGCGAGTATTCGAGAAGGAAACTCCAGACCTGGTACTGCTCGACATCATGATGCCAGATATGGACGGGTATACCGTGTGCCAGCGTATCCGCGAGTTTTCGCAGGTACCTATAATTATGGTCACCGCCAAGGGCGATGACAGGGAGAAAGTTGAAGGTTTGGATATTGGTGCTGATGACTATGTAACCAAACCCTTCTCCGCGAGTGAATTAGCGGCGCGAGTCAGGGCAGTGTTGCGCCGCATAGGAACCCAAGATAAGCCCGCCGGGGCTATATTCCATTATAAAGACCTGGTAATAGACTTTACCTCACATAGAGTCATGGTTAATAGTCAGGAGCTGAATCTAACCTCCACGGAGTACAAACTATTGTCTTACATCTCCCGCAACGCTGGCCGCATCGTCACGCCCGACCAGTTACTGGATAAAGTATGGGGTGAAGAATATATCGGGGCCCCACATCTCCTCCAGGTGAATATAGCCCGGCTCAGGAAAAAGCTGGGGGACGATGCCAAGAATCCTACCTATATCCTGACCAGACCCGGAATAGGATACATAATGTCAAAGCCAGAATGATTATAAAACAACTATCACACGAAGAGAGGCAACAGCCCTGAGGGAGCCTTCCGATTCTAGGAAGGCTCTTTTCTTGCTCCACCCGACTGCTGAAATCATAGTGAATGGCTAACCGTGATTATTTTGTGAGGCTTTGCAATACCTTTTTGACCTGTTTGTGAGTTGTTTTGAGTAATGTTAGGAATATGAGGCAGGCAAAATGGTAATGGCACTGGTATGGTATAATGCCCAATCTTTCCGGCAGCATGTCGAAGCTATGAGGACGTTTCGGCAGTCGCACTACGGTAATCCGGAGGGCAGGTTTAAATTGTTCAAGGACATGCCCACTATGGGCGACATTAACTCTCCGAGTAAAACAGGAGGAACCGCCGGCTTCATCAGCACAAGAAACAAGTCAGTTATTGTTCCCATATGGGAGATAGCACTGCCCAGCGGTTCGCAGAACTAAAAGGCGATGACTCTTTAAACCAAGGTAAGGGGAACTTAATCGGTAATGAACGACCGCCAACGCATTATGGTGGTGGATGATGACCAGGAGATGCTGAGGCTGCTTAATCGCACCCTAGAGCTGGAAGGTTTTGACACCATTGTCGTCGCTGATGGCGACTCAGCACTGAAGTTACTGGACGAAATTGAACCAGACCTGGTCATTCTGGATTCAATGATGCCCGGGCTTGATAGTATTCAGACTCTTGACCTTATACGAGAGCACTCTAACGTTCCCATCATCATGCTCGACACAGAGTATGATGTAGAATCGCTGCGGAAGGCTCTATCTCACGGTGCCGATGATTATATACGCAAGCCGTTCGGCGTACGGTCGTTGATAGCCCGCATACGAGCGAAGCTGAGACGCAGCCAACAACAAGAAGCGGTAAAAAGGGGAACAATTCCTTCGTGAGGGGCCTGGAGTTAGCTCTGGTTTGTTTTCAGGGTTATGTTAAGTAACTCGGGGTAAAGGGGTACAGCGAGGGGTCTAAGGGAGATGTGGCCCCTCTTAGTGACCCCATCGCGAGAATACGTTGTGCCTCGCCTTTTTTAAATATCCTTAATAATTCCCTGACAATGGCTTGATTTTTTCTTTTTAATATTGTATATTGTTTTCAAATAGAATAAGTAAACAGGGGTGCCCGAGCGTGAGCGAGGGACCAAGTGGAGAGCAAGTCGGTGTAAATCCGACGCGGCCGCGCCACTGTAATTGATAGTTAATCTATCATAAGTCAGAACGCCAGCCCCTGAGCAGCCTACAGGACTCCGCGGGGAGTAGTAGGACTTTTTGTTGAGTCTTAGTGACCCCTCGGCTGGAGTCGAGGGGTCTATTATTTAAAAGAGGAGGTGGTTATGAAAAGCAAACCTGCGAAGCTTGCCACAATCTGTCTGATTCCAGCCCTGGTCCTGAGCTTTCTGGTGTCCTGCACATCATCGCCGGAAAGCGTGCCGCCATCCGCCATCGAAGTAATCGACCAGATAGGAAGGGTGGTCGTCCTGGACGAACCCGCGCAGAGGATTATCTCTCTTGCTCCCAGCAATACCGAGATTCTCTTTGCGCTGGGTCTGGCCGACCGGGTGGTGGCCGTTAGCGACTTTTGCGATTATCCACCAGAGGCCAAGACGAAACCCAGTATCGGCGGTTTCAGCACGCCAAATATCGAGGAAATAGTGGCTCTCTCCCCTAACCTTATATTAGCCACCGACATTCACAAGGAAGAAATCCTTCCAGCCCTGGAGAGAGTCGGTTTAACCGTGGCTGTCCTGGACCCCAAAAACCTTGATGACGTACTGGAATCCTTTACCCTGGTGGGAGAGCTTACCGGCCAGCAAGAGGAGGCCTCCGAATTAGTCACTGACAGCCGTAACCGGATTAAGGCTATAACCGACAAGACAGACAATCTGCCGGAGGCGCAAAGACCGAGTGTTTTTTACATTATATGGCATGACCCTTTGATGACCGTGAGCTCAAGTACCCGGATTCATGAACTAATCGTGAAGGCGGGCGGGATAAATATTGCCCAGGACCTCGAGGGTGGTTACCCGACAATCAGTCTAGAGGCAGTTATCGAGGCGAATGTGCAAGTAATCGTCGCCGGCAGCGGAATGGGGGAAGGCGCTGATTTGCCTTTTTTGTTCGCCAGCACCGATCCAAGATTGAAGGATATAGATGCCCGTATCAACAACCGGATATATGAGATAAATACCGACCTGGTGGGCCGACCCGGACCCAGGATAATCGAGGCACTTGAGCAGTTCGCTGAACTGCTGCATCCGGAGCTATTTTAGTAAGTGGTGAGTATCCAGTAATATGTCTTTTGACCCGAAGTCTATCGAACCAACAGGCACCTACTTTTCGGGAAGGCGTACTCGATTATACAGCCTTCTGGGGTTATCCATCTTACTGGCGGCAGTGGCGGTGCTGGCGACAAGTGTGGGCAGTGTTCACATCCCGCTGCTGACGACATTCCACATTCTCCTAGATAAGCTGCCTTTCGTCGATATCGCGCAAACCTGGCAGAGCGCCATCGCTACCATTGTCCTGGAAATACGCCTGCCCCGGGTTATCCTCGCCGGACTGGTCGGGGCGGCTCTGTCGACGGCCGGTGCCACCTACCAGGGGCTCTTCCGCAATCCGCTGGCCGACCCCTATCTCATCGGGGTGGCCCAGGGAGCTGCGCTGGGGGCTGTCATCGGCTTCCTGCTGCCCGTCACCTGGCACGGATTCGGATTCAACATCATTCCCATACTCGCCTTTACCGGGGCACTGGTCAGCACGGCAACTGTTTATAGCCTGGCACGGGTTGGCAAAACCCTCCCCGTAACCACTCTCATTCTGGCCGGTGTGGCCCTGGGCGCACTCCTCGGGTCAATCGTCTCCTACCTCATCATTACCAGCGGGGAAGCGATGCACGGCATCATCTTCTGGCTGATGGGCAGCTTCTCCCTGAGCCAGTGGTCGGAGATAAGGGTTGTCCTGCCCTACGTAGCCGTGGGGACGGGCGTTATCATTGTTCTCGCCCGACTGCTCAATGTTATACAACTCGACGAGGAGCAGGCTCAACAGCTGGGCGTTAACGTGGAAAGGCTCAAGCTAATCCTGCTGGCGGCCGCCACCCTGATTACCGCGGCCAGTGTTGCTTTCGTGGGGACCATCGGTTTTGTCGGTATCATTATTCCCCATGCCGTCCGTATGATATGGGGCGCCGACCACCGTTTTCTGCTGCCGCTGTCGGTGCTTACCGGGGCTATCTTTATGATTCTCGCCGACCTAGTGGCACGTACCGCACTGGCCCCTACGGAGATACCCATCGGGGTCATTACCGCCATCTGCGGCGCCCCCTTCTTCCTCTACCTGCTGCGGCGCCGCAGAAAGGTAATTTTCTGAGGCTTAATATGATTGAACTGGAAATGCAGAATGTATCGCTGGGGTATAATCATCAGCCGGTGCTGCAGGATATAACCCTTAAAGCATCGCCGGGGGAAATGGTGGGGCTCATCGGTCCCAACGGTTCGGGCAAATCGACCATCATCAAGGCCATGAGTCGCGTCATCCACCCCCGTTCAGGCAAGGTACTGGTTGACGGACAGGATATAGCCAGAATACCCAGAAAGTACTTAGCCTGCCTGGTCGGGGTAGTCCCTCAATTGCCGCTGCTGCCCAGCACCTTTACCGCCTATGAGATAGTGCTCATGGGCAGGAACCCGCACCTCGGTCTGTTTCAGTCCGAGGGGCAGCGTGACTGGGCAATCGCCTGGCAGGCCATGGAAAAGACCGGCACCCGCTCACTGGCCAATCGCCGGGTAAATGAGCTATCCGGCGGAGAGATACAATGCCTGCTGATTGCCCGCGTTCTGGTGCAGGAGACAAAGGCAATCCTGTTAGACGAACCAACAGCCAACCTGGATATCGGCCGTCAGATTGAAATACTTAACCTCATCAAGAACCAGTGTGTGGAGAACGGGTTAACGGTCCTGGCGGCTGTCCACGACCTCAATCTGGCGGCACAGTATTGCGACCGTTTATTCCTGATTAACGAGAGACGTGTCTATGCCGAGGGAACACCGACGGAGGTTATCACCAACCGAAATATCAAGCAGGTCTACGGTGCCGAGAACTGTGTTTACACCCACCCCATTAACGGTCTGCCTACTGTCCTGCTGAGTGGCAGCAAGAATAAAACAGCCGGAACATAATGGCAGCATACCGGAGTCAGGAGAATACGCCTCTTCAGGTGAGAGCCATAAAGGTATATAATTGGGTAAATAATGATAAGGAGATTCCGTGAATAAACTCACGCGCACTATTGAGATGATAAAACCCCTGGACAGAGCCAAGATGGCTGAAGTCCAGTTACGACAGGACAATTTGACCAAGCCGGCAGGAAGCCTGGGGAGACTGGAGGAACTGTCAATTCAACTGGCCGGTATCCAGGGTAAAGCCAGACCCCGTATAGAGGACAAGGCGATGATTACCATGGCTGGCGACCACGGGGTCCTCGCCGAAAAAATAGGCGACTGGCCCCAGGAAGTAACCGCCCAGATGGTTGAGAATTTCGTCCAAGGGGGGGCGGGCATTAACGTGCTTGCCCGCCAGGTGGGAGCCAGAATCACTTTCGTGGACATGGGCGTAGCCAGTGACCTGAAGCCGGGGCCGATGCTGGTAATAAGAAAAATCGGCTATGGTACCCAGAACATGTGCCTGGGTCCGGCGATGACCAGCGAGCAGGCGATGAAGGCCATAGAAGCCGGGATTGATATCGTCAGCGGTGAGGCGGACAGGGGACTGGATATAGTGGGCACGGGCGACATGGGCATCGGGAATACTACGGCCAGTGCGGCTATCTGCGCCGTTATGACCGGGAAGCCAGTAAGCGAAGTTACCGGAAGAGGCACCGGCCTGACTGATGAACAGCTTGCCCACAAAATAGATGTCATCAACCGGGCGCTGGCCATGAGCCAACCCGACCGGTCCCGGCCCCTGGAGGTGCTGGCTAAAGTGGGCGGCTTTGAAATCGGCGGGCTGTGCGGTGTCATGCTGGGAGCTGCGGCAAAACGCATTCCGGTAGTAATTGATGGTTTTATCTCCGGAGCGGCGGCTCTCATTGCGGTAGCGCTGGCACCACAGGTTAAAGACTTCATCATAGCGGCTCATGTTTCGGCTGAGCCCGGTCACCCGATTATACTCAAGCACCTCGGACTTAAGCCGCTGTTCGACCTTAATATGCGACTGGGTGAAGGCACGGGTGCGGCACTGGGAATATTCCTGGTTGAGGCCGCCGCCAGAATCCTGAATGAGATGGCTACTTTTGCCGAAGCTGGTGTTTCGGAAGGAGACGAGTCAGATAATTGAGTTTCTTAGCCGCTCTACAATTTTTAACAAGCATACCATTACCAGGAAAGCGTGAGGCCAGTCCGGAAGAACTGGGGCGCGGTACAGCCTACTTCCCGGTAGTCGGTCTTATTATCGGCCTTATCCTGGCTGGTTTGAACTGGCTGCTGAGCCTAGTTCTACCTCCGGCGGTTGTCAGCGCCCTGCTCATTGTGGCTCTGGTGATAATTACGGGGGCTTTACACCTGGACGGCTTCGTTGATACCTGCGACGGTATCGCCGGTCACAAGCCGGTTGAAGACAGGTGGCGGGTGATGCGCGACAGCCGGGCCGGTGCTTTCGGCATTGTCGGCGTCGTTCTGCTGCTGCTCGTCAAGTATGTCTCACTGGACAGCACCCCGCCGGTCTTTATGACAGCCGTGTTGATTTTCATGCCGGTGGTCAGCCGCTGGGCCATGGTCTATGCCATTTTCGTCTTCTCTTATGCCCGTCCTTCCGGTCTGGGGACGGCCTTCAAGCAGGCGACACGGTGGCCCCAGTTCACCGCCGCCACGATTATTACCCTAGTGATGGCGGCAGCTCTATTCCCGCTGTTTTCACTGGCGGGCCTGCTAATTATTTTCGGTGTCTGGATTATAACCACCGCGCTCTCATTTTATCTCAAGCACAAATTCGCCGGACTCACCGGGGATACCTACGGTGCCATCAACGAGGTGGCTGAGGTGACGGTGCTCGTACTGGCTATCCTCCTTTTCAACTATATAGGGTCTATGTAATAAGGTTTTTGATTATGAATAATGCCAGGACCTTAATGATACAGGGAACCGCCTCGTCGGCGGGAAAGAGCATTCTGGTAGCTGCCCTCTGCCGCATCTTCCGGCAGGACGGCTACCGCGTCGCGCCGTTCAAGTCACAGAATATGGCGCTCAACTCCTTCGTCACTGCCGAGGGCGGCGAAATGGGGCGGGCGCAGGTAGTACAGGCGGAGGCAGCCGGCATTGAGCCCACGGTGGACATGAACCCGGTGCTTCTCAAGCCGACTAAGGATACCGGTTGTCAGGTTATCGTGCTGGGTAAGGTGGTCAGAAACATATCCGCCGGTGATTACTATCGCTACACCCCTTCACTGCTGGAAACGGTTTCGAATTCCCTGGCACATCTCCGTTCCGCTTACGATATTGTTGTCATAGAAGGAGCGGGCAGTCCGGCAGAGATAAACCTCAAGGACAGGGAGATTGTCAACATGCGGGTAGCCAAGATATCCCGCTCCCCGGTCCTGCTGGTAGGAGATATCGACAAAGGCGGCGTCTTTGCCTCTCTGGTAGGCACCCTGGAGCTTCTGGATGAGGATGAGAGGGAATACGTTAAAGGCCTGATTATCAACAAGTTCCGCGGCGATGTCACGCTCATACAGTCGGCTCTTGAGTTTCTGGAGAAGCGCACCGGGAAGCCCGTGCTGGGGGTGGTGCCCTATTTCCGGGATATCCGAATCGCCCAGGAGGACTCGGTCTATCTTGATGAAAGGGTCCAGAGCACAGCCACGGCAGACCTCGACATTGCCGTCGTCCGGCTGCCCCACATCTCCAACTATGATGATTTCGACCCGCTGGAAGAGGAGGGCTGCCAGGTACGCTATATAACCCAGCGCTTTGAGCTTGGCAATCCACACCTTATCATCCTGCCCGGTACCAAGAGTACAGTCAACGACCTTGAGTACCTGCGACAAGCGGGACTGGCGAACAGCATTCAGATAAAGGCCAAAGCGGGCACACCCGTAGTGGGCATATGCGGCGGCTACCAGATGCTGGGACAAAGAATCCTTGACCCGCAGAGAGTGGAATCCGCCGAGACGGAGGTTGCCGGACTGGAACTGCTTGACGTAGTTACCGATTTTGCCCCGGAGAAATCCACCAGGCAGGTCAGGGCACGGGTACTGTCTGACCTCGGTCTGCTTTCAGAAACAAAGGGAATGGAACTCACCGGCTACGAGATACACATGGGGCAGTCCCGGCGCAGGGAGAAATCAGACGCCTTTCAAATCATAGAAACGCCCCAGGGAGCCGCCGACTACGGCGACGGCATGCTCAATGAGCGGGGCACCGTGCTGGGAACCTACATGCACGGCCTGTTCCATAACGACGATTTCCGGCAGGCCTTTCTCAACTCCTTACGACGGCACTGGGGACTGCCCGAAACCGCGGGCGGCTCCGCCCTGGAAAAAGAGAAGCATTATGATAGGCTGGCAGAACTGGTCCGGCACAGTCTGGACATTCCTGAAATCTATAGAATAATGGAGGGGCAGGTTTGAAAAACGCTCTCATTATCGGCGGTGCCCGCAGCGGTAAGAGCCATTACGCCCAGGAACTGGCGCTGAAATCAGGCGTACCCGTACTCTTTATGGCTACGGCTGAGGCCGGTGACGAGGAGATGAGACTGCGCATCGAGGCGCACCGCAAGGCCCGACCCTCTACCTGGGCAACCCTTGAGGCTACGACCCACATCGGCAACCAGATCGTCCAGAATATCGGCGCCGCGCAAACGGTGATTATCGACTGCATCACCCTGCTGATTAACAATATCTTCCGGCAATACGATGAGAAAACCGATGCCACCCTCGCGGAGAAAGAGGTTATGGCCGAGATCGAGGAACTGATTGAGTGTATGGAGCGGGTTCCCGCCAGCTTCATTATCGTCACCAACGATGTCGGCCTGGGCCTGGTACCGGCCGATGGAGTGAGCAGGCTTTACCGCGATTTACTGGGTAAGGCCAACCAGATGCTGGCACGTCACGTTGATGAAGTTTACCTGCTGGTGGCCGGAATCCCGGTAGCCATTAAAACGAGCCGCTGACATATTGCGTGATATAATACAACAGATAGTCTATGTCCTGCGGAACAGTCAGCAACACCAATATTGACAATCCCGCCAGTCGTGATATAGCATAGAACAATCAACTGGCAGAGGTAATCACGGGAATTACCGCGAAAACTTTATTAGAGGAGACTGATATGCCTTACTATGTTATGCTAACGAAGCTGACAGACGCTGGAAGAAAGACTATGATGCAGAACCCCGGTAGAATCTGGGAAGTAAATAAGGAAGTAGAGGACATGGGGGCTAAAATATTGACCCAGTACGCCCTGCTGGGCGAGTATGATTTCATTAATATCCTCGAAGCCCCCAGTAATACAGTGATAGCCAGAGTTGCGGCGCAGTTAGGTTCCAGGGGAACCCTGCAGCCACTAACGATGTCGGCTATTACCATAGAGGACCTGGTAAAAGAAATACAAACGGCGAAAGCCTTTGAGAAATAGATTCCAGATTTATCATAATATCGCTACCGCCAGGCGGCGGCATATCCTGAATGAGAACAGCGTAACAAGACAGTCACACCCAACGAAAAACGGGCTCCAGCTTAACTCTGGAGCCCGTATTATAATCTGGTGGAGACGGGGGAGAGTCGAACTCCCCGTCCAGAAGAAGCCGTCCAGGATATACTACAGGTTTAGTCAGCTCTTTTATCTTACCCGGCTCACCTCAACTGACCGAGTTGAGCTGGGCCAGTCGATATTTCTTTCACCGCCCGCATCGACGTCAGGGCGGTGGCACCCCAACTTTTCGGCATCCAATCCCAACCCGCTGGGGTGGGGTCGGGTTGGACGGCAGCCTATTTAATTAGGCTGCAACCATTACTGGTTCGTCAGTTAGTTTTTTACCACCTGTTTAATGAGATAGTGGTACCTCAGCCTGCAACCCTGTAACTTACTTCCCCTGTCGAACCCGCGCGTCCCCATTGGCCGAGAACAGCTTTTTAACCTCCTCTTTTGTTATTCTAGCGGCTTTTTGTCGCTCTGGCGAGCTCTCTTTCTACCTCACGACGGCTGATAGACTCACGCTTATCATGAAGCTTTTTGCCTTTAGCCAGCGCTACCTCCACCTTGGCAATACTGCCCTTAATATATAACCTGGTCGGCAGCAGCGTCAGCCCTTTTTCCGACACCTTGCTGGTAAGGCTATCAATCTCTTTACGATGCAGCAGGAGCTTCCGGGGTCGTGTCGGCTCATGGCTCAAATAGCTGCTCGCCTCATAGCGAGCAATGTGAGCATTCAACAGCCACAGCTCCCTGCCTTCAGGCCTGACATAGGCATCGCCCAGGCTCACCCGACCACCCCGCACTGACTTTATCTCCGAGCCGGTAAGGGCAATACCGGCCTCGATACTATCTCCTATATGATAGTTATGAAAAGCCTTGCGATTAGTCGCTACCGTCTTAATAACCATACCTCTAAATTTTACCATACTTGAGGTGACAACCCAAGACATTATATCGCATCTATCTAAATTTTAAGTATGAAAATTAGACCCAGCCCAATAAATAAGGTATTGACTGAAATCCATCGTTCATTTTAATAATAAGCGCACATGACAAAAATCACATTTTTCCCACTAAATTGCCTGTTAGCAACCCAATAATTAATAATAATATGCCAATAAGGCATATTTTTGGTCAAAAAGACTTGACTTTTTACTCAACATACTTTATAATATATCTTGTACGTATGAAACTCTTGAAGGCTTGAAATGACTGACAGCCAAAAATTCGGAACCAAACTTAGAGAACTCAGAACAAACGCCGGCCTGACCCTGAGGGAGCTTGGCGAGAAAGTCAATGTCAACTTCACCTACCTCAGCAAGATTGAAAGCGGTACCCTGCCACCCCCCAGTGAAAAGGTCATACGGCAACTGGCTGAAGTCCTGAATACCGACCAGGACGATCTGCTTACCCTAGCCGGGATAATACCCCCAGATATAGCCGAAATTTTGAAGGACCACAAGCTACGAGAGCGGCTGCGCGCTGAAAAGAGCCGAAAGGAAGCCGTGGCTACGGCTAAAAGAATAATATCCATACCGAAAGTATCATTGCCTCTCAAAGGCTTATACCGGCTGGCGCTACCGGTGTTTTTAGTCATAGCGGTGGCCGCTTCGCTTTGGTTCGCCTCACCGACCCAGGCACTACTAATCGAATACCCTAACCAGCCTCAATCAGGAACCCTGGGCTATACTTATACATTTTACGTAAAGGTAAGTATTGAGGATACGGAACTCCTGCCGATACAGCAGGTTAATGTCATTATTTATAATGTAGACGATCCGACTACCTACAAAGCGACACTGGCGGATTTACCTCTGGGTGATAGCAGCACAAGCACGCATAATCCGTCCGAAGGCACCGGCAGCGGCACGGCAACCGTATCAGCTAGTGCTGATTCCCATTGGGGATATGCCACTTCCGGTGCTGGTTACGTTTACGTTTTATGGGAAAGTACCGGGTATACCTTTGCCCCGGTGGTCGGTGGATATGGTTACCAAACTGGTACAGGTACTACGTCAATTACCTATACTATAACCTGGACGTCACCTTCAGACTGGCTTGCAGGCAACTACAGGATTGATACCGAACTCGTTACCAGCCCCCGGAGCCCTGGTGGCGGTACAACCTTTACCAAGACCAGTAACTCGTTCACGCTCTCGACCATGGATACAGCAGGATTCGCATCAGGAGTAGCAGAAGAAGAGGAGGAGGAGGAAGTAGTAGAGGTCACGGAAGTAGTTGTTGATATATCCGAAAATATCGATCCGGAGACTGGTAAATTTAACACTGATGTTAACATCACATCTGGAGATGGCAATGTCGAGTTAGACATCACAACAGATGACAGACGCCCCGTGACCGAAGAGGGCGTGCCTATTGACGAAATAACGATAACTGAGATGGAGGACCCACCGGAACTGCCTGCAGACTCTAACCGCATCGCTCTGCCCTATGACCTCGGACCCGACGGCGCGCAGTTCCCTGATGGAATAGCTCTCACACTGCACTTTGATCCTGATACGGTGGGAGATGGAGCATTGGTCATTTCCTATCATGACGGTACTGCTTGGGTTGATCTCTCAGGCCCATTCCAAATAGACCTGGTAAACGGTACAATTACCACAACTATATATCACTTCACCCCCTTCACTATCCTTGAATATACCAGCCCGGCTTCCTTCGCTGTCAGCGACTTAACTATCTCCCCGGCAGAGGTCGACCCCGGTGAGGAAATAAGCATCAGTGCCACAATTTCCAATACTGGTGGCCTCTCCGGTACATATGATGTGGTTCTCATGATAGATGATTCGGTAACAGCTACTGAGAGTGTAACCATAGCTGGTCGCGAAAGCCAGACAGTAACCTTCTCAACAACTCTAAATATTGCCGGAACTTATACAATCAGCATTGACGAAGCATCCGGCGTAGTCACAGTCAAGGCGCCTGAACCGGTAGAGCCTGAACCAGTAGAACCCGAGCCGGTTGAGCCGGTTGAACCTGAGCCGGTTGAGCCGGTTGAACCTGAACCGGTTGAGCCGGTAGAGCCCGAGCCAGTTGAACCGGTTGAGCCTGAGCCAGTTGAGCCGTTAGAGCCCGAGCCAGAAGCAGAAACCAACTGGTGGCTCATCGGCGGTATCGTCGTGGTCATAATCATCGCCGTAGTCGTCTGGCTGCTGGTCATCCGCCGCCGAGGCTAATAATAAAGCCAAGAGGCAGGCAGTCCCAGCCAACAGCAAACGCAGATTAAGTTACCCCCCAACTAAAATCTTGACCAAAATTTCCTTGCGCCTTGACATTCTGCCACCTCATGTACTGCAGTTTTTATGAAATACCCGTTGAGATTGGCATACAGCGAACTTGACAAATGTCTCCGATAGTGTTAGAATAATGCCAATCAGCACATTGGGGATAGGGGGGAACCCCGCTTGATAAACAGAAATCCGTATATATGGGCCGGACTTGGTCTTCTGATTGTTGGCGGTCTGATAAGTTTGCCAGCTTACTTTCTATTTCATATAGTCTGGCTAACGGCACTGGGTATTTGCATGCTTATCATGTCATTTATCCTCGTAGCCCTAGGGAAGGCTGTCCCCAAGCTACCGCCCGAGGTCTGCAGTCTCCTGCTGGAAACCGGCATCAAGAATATAGCCACCCTGATAGAAGAACTCGGTATTCAATCCAAGGCTATCTATCTTCCCTCTTCGCTGGCTCGTAATCGCCCCCAGGCATTCATACCCTTACACTCCAACGGGTCCCGCCCCGAAATAACCAAAGCCCTGCCCCAGCGCCTTATTGCCCGATATGGAACCAGTCCGGAAGATATTGGCCTGCTAATATCCACCATCGGGAGTACCGCCACCGGCATGCTGGATTCAAAACCGGGTGCCACCCCAGCCGAGCTTGAATCGGCACTGACCTCGCTGTTCGCCGGAAGGCTCGGGGTAGCTGATGGGACAAGAGTTGTCTGCCATAATAACCACATCAGGGTAGAAATAAACAAGCCGCGTCTTGAAAACGGTACTTCCTGGTCCCACCGGTGTCTGGGAAGCCCCCTGTCTACAGTGGTCGCCTCTATAGCCGCCGAAGCCTGGAATAAGCCCATTACCATCAGTCAAGAGGAGCAGATTGACGGAAAATACTGCGTTGAGCTTGAGGTAATCGGGTGAGGCTATATAACCGCTATATTCTAACCGTTGCCCTCTCTCTTTTGCTGACTACCGTTATCTTGATTGCCATAGGGCAGAATTCACTGAGTATTTATTATACAATCTATGTTATAGAAGCCCTGATTATTACTGAACTATATGTATATTTCAACAACAAAGCCCGCCGCGGGCTAACCTACGTCAGCACTATGCTATTCGGAGGCTTCGCCGTTGCCTTATGTCTTCAGGTTCTCAAGATACTGGCATGAATGTTCGTCAACACCCAGCTTACTATGAAAAGACTGGTTATCGCGCTCTTCATAATAGCCATGCTGGGAATGATTTCTCCCGGCTTGTCAGCCATCGGCCAACCCATCCATGTCCCCCACGAAAACCCGGCTACAGCTACAGGCTCACTGGATAAGCCAGCACTGCTGCTCTCCTACAGCAAAACCATCAACCTGGCAACCAACCAACAGTACCAGAATGCCCAAGATGTACTCAACGAGCTAAGACACACCGATATTCCCGATGAGCTGCAGTACATCATTGACCGACACAACAATCTCTGCCAGCAACTGTTCACCACTCTGGATAATCTGGAAATCCTCCTTGATGAGACGTCAGCCCTGCTGGCTCAAAACCAGATTCAAGGAGCCAAACAAAGGCTTGACTATGCCGAGGCAGATATCCAGGACGGCAGTTCTCTGTGCGAAGATATTGAAGCAGCCACCGATGCCCTGAGCGACAAGCTTGGTGTTTTTATCAGCCCAGCGGTCAGTCAGATAACACATGCTTATACCCACCTGGAAGAGAGCCTAGAAAGGCTCAGAGAGCTGATTGATGATTACTATAACCTCCGGCAGAGCCTCACTGAGAGATACGTACAAATGATGGAGTTCATTCCCACCGAGCTCAGTCTCAGCATTAACCCGGCATCGGTATTTGTAGGCGACAACATCACTGTCTCCGGCAGACTGAGCGGCGATGGTAAACCCCTGAGCGGGAGAAAACTGGTTCTTACTCTGAGTAGTGAGTCGACAACAGCCAACGTCAGTATCCCCGTCATCACTACCACCAACACCGGATTTAACGGCTCCTACGTTACCAGTATAACCATACCTTACAGATATGTTGACACCATGACCCTTATCGCGGTATATGGACCCTCAGGCGATGATACCGATATGTATCTTGCCAGCAAGAGCCCGCCGGTAACAATCAACACCATGTTCTACCGTACCCACCTGGAGGTTTCAACACCCGAAATGGCGCACCAGGACCTACCCCTTGCCATTAGCGGTCGGGTTTTCACTACCAATGGCAATGTTGACCGAACCATTAAAGTGCTCCTGTATGACACCCAACTGGCTGAAGAAATGGTGGCGGGTCAGTTCACCTTTGAGATAACCCTACCAGAACAAACTTTGCCCGGTAAACACAACCTTAACATAGCCGTCACCCCACAAGGGCGCTACTCCGGTGCCGCCGAGACCCGCAGTATCAACATCTCCATACTGCCTATACACATTGATATCCAAGCACCAACTACTATTCTCCTGCCGAAAACCATCCAGATTACCGGCATGGTTTACCACGAGTTCGGTCCTGTCGCGGATGCCGCGGTAAGTCTTAACCTCAAGAACTCATCAACTACTGTCAGGACATCCCCCGACGGCCGCTTCACCACATCTCTGGAGGCCCCGCTCGACCTCTCTTTCATTGGTGTTCAGGAAATAACGGTAGACATCGAGCCGCTGGAACCATGGGTCACCAAACTCAGTGTGAAGAGAGATGCCTTAACCATAAACCCGGTAAGCACCGGTCTGATACTGGCCATTTTAATAGCCCTGGGGCTGTTTATTTACAGGAGAAGCCAAACCCGAGTGCCCCAAGGAAAGACCACCCCCCAGCCCGAAATCATAGAATTGCCTGCCATCACCCCGGTACCGAAACCCATATATAAGCTTACCGGTATCAGGGGTCGCGTATTATCAGCCTACCAGAGTGGACTCGAGGCTGTTGAAAAAATTACCGGCGTCGTTATGACACCAAATATAACCGTGCGTGAGTTTCTGAAAATGATAACTCTGCCGTCACCGACCGCTACCGAGCCGTTCACCGAGCTGACCACAATAGCCGAAATCACCCTTTACTCCGAATATAGCCCGCGTGAAGACACTGCCACCAGAGCCGAGAGACTTGCTACCACTATCCAGGAGGTGTTGCGCCGTGGGGCTTCATAGATTCCTGGCAATAATAACCATAGTCCTGCTTATCGCCCTGATTATAGCCATATGGTTCTTCCCGTCAAATGAAGACTTCCGGGTTGATAACCCATTTTGGAATGGCATCAAGGACATAAGCACCGACTACCCGGCGCAACCTCTGAATTCCCTGGATGACCTGCCGCCCTCGCCACAAGAGACAACCCTTATCCTCATCCCCTACCTTAACTGCACCACCGCGGAATTAAAGCAACTAGACCGCTTTGTCTCCCAGGGCGGAAGGCTAATCCTGGCGGATGACTACGGCCATGGCAACCAGGTTCTGGAGCACATGGGACTTGAAGCGCGTTTCACCGGGCAGATTCTTCTTGACCCGCTGGTTAATTACATAAACAAACAGTTCCCGAGGATTATCCACCTTGAACCCGACCCCCTGACCGAAAATACCAACAACCTGGTCTTCAACCATGCCACCAGTCTGGCTAACGTTGCCATGTCTGACACCCTCGCTCTATCCTCTTCATTCAGCTTCAGCGACCATAATGGTAACGGGATATGGGAAGAGAATGAACCCACAGGCCCACTGCCAGTAATATCCCGCCATGAACTGGGCAGCGGGCAGGTAATTCTCGTTTCCGACCCCAGTCTGTTCATCAATAGCATGGAGACAATTGAGGACAATGCCAACCTTATTCACAACATTGCTGCCACCACACCCGCACTCTATATTGACCAGTCCCACCTGCCATCATCAGAGCTTCATCATACCAAGCGTCTGCTACAACAGGCACGTAGTTTTCTCGCCACTCCTCTGGGAACCGCGGGGTTGGTAATATTGGTACTTATGATAGCGCTGACACCAATATGGCATAAAAAGAAGGAAAACTCCGAAGAGACCTAACTTTTTAATAAATTTCTCTTCCTTCTAACAGGGTAAACGTGATAAACTCTCTGGAAAGGAGAAGGTAATGACGACAAAGCAGGAAAAAAGGCAGACAATACTGAAAAACATTATTACTGAAGTATCCAAGGTGGTAGTCGGTAAGCATGATATAATAGAGATTCTGCTGGTAGCCCTGCTGAGCCAGGGACACGTGCTCATTGAGGGCTTACCCGGTACGGCGAAAACTACTATCGCCCGTACTTTTGCCCATGCCATCGGCGGTAAGTTCAAGAGGGTGCAGGGCACCCCCGATATGCTGCCTTCTGATATTCTCGGATTCTACCTTTATCGTCCCGATGGCAGTGCCACGTTTATGCCGGGGCCTGTCTTCGCCAATGTACTGCTGGTTGATGAGTTGAACCGCACAACTCCCCGCACCCAGGCCGCCCTGCTCGAGTCAATGCAGGAGCAACAGGTTACCATCGAGCGAGAAACTCATATTTTAGAACAGCCATTTATTGTTATCGCCAGCCAGATACCCTACGGTGGTCCGGGAACCTCCCCGCTCAGCGAGGTACAGACAGACCGCTTTATGTTCCGGACATGGAGCGATCTCGCCAGCCTGGAAGAGGAAGACCAAATCTTGAGGGACATTGATGCCATAACTGAGGCGCATGTCGCGTCCGTTACCACAGCGGCGGATATTATCCAGCTCCAGCAAGAGGTCAAGAAGGTGCACATCGCGGATAGTGTCCGGCGCTACATCCTTGATATTATCGACAATCTGCGCCATCATCCGGAGGTGCTGCTGGGCCTCAGCACCCGCGCCGGCATCGCCCTGTTTAAGGGAGGCCGGGCATTAGCATTCATCCAAGAAAGAGACTTTGTCATTCCCGACGATATTAAGAAACTGCTCGTTCCCACGCTCTCCCACCGCCTCCAGATCAGCCCCGAAGCCGAAATGGAGGACATCATTCCCGAGTCCATCATCAATGAAGTATCTACCAAGGTTCCCGTGCCCAAAATAGACAATGAGTAGACTATCACCCCCATTATTATGTCAAATATACCTGCTGCTGGTTCTGCTGGCAGCTACCATTATATCGTCACTACCCTACCTATTACTGGCACTGGCTCTGCTACTGATACTTCTATTCACCACCATACGCCCGCAATCGCCAAGGTTCAATATCGTTATCAACATGGCCGTCATCTTCCTGACGCCGCTGGTGCTGGCACAGCTATTAGAGCGTATGACAATTCTCTCACTAACAGCCGTTCAAATCACGGCAACGGTATCTATCCTCCCCGCTATCTACCTCCTTGACTATCACCTGAGGCAAAATGCCCGTCACACACAAGTATTCATGAAGGGAAAAGCTGGTAGGCATACCACCTATACTTTCGTATCGCTGCTCATCTCGGTACTGGCCGTAATGCTATTATCCCCGGTTGTTAACAGCCCCGTCCTGTTGTTTACCGGCATTACCTCCGCCCTGTACCTGCTAGGTGTGCTGATAGGGATACTCCTTACTATTCCCCGTCTGCCCCTCACCACCGATACCGTGATGAAAAGGGTCATCACGGGCACCACCGATAGTATTCCTCTGCACATTACCAGCAAAGCGTCAGTAAAGATGCGCAGCCATCTCAGCCCGGCTGACCCCTGGGTACAAGTCACACCCCAGCAGCTTATTCTGAATGTAGGCGAAACAAGACTGAAATTAAGTTTTACGCCACCATTGGCGGGACAATCCTGTCCGCAGCTCCAGGTATCGACCATAGACCCACGGGGTCTTATCCAGATAAACCAGTTACTTGAGCCGCTGCAGTTGCACATAATCCCCAGAGCCAGATATGCCGAGTGGCTGGCCAGAAAATATCTAGAGCAGACAGGATCAGGGGTGATTGCCGTGGCCAAACTACCACCGCAAGCCGACATAATGCCAAAGAGAGGCGTCGAGTACATGGGAAGTCGTACCTACCAACCCGGCGACCCGTTAAAAGACATAGATTGGAGACATACCCTGAAACTGAGCCAGCTAATAGTCAGAGAATACAATGAAGCCGGTGAACAGGGAGCCATAATCGCCGTCAACCTCTCGGTTGCTGACGCCGAGGCGGCCGATAAACTGGCCTTCAGCCTGATAACAGTAGCGTTAACCATGGCACGAGAAAACATTCCCAGCGCACTGACTGCCTATAATCATCAGAGTGTTATCCTCAATATCGGTATCACCAACCCTCTAGAAATACTCAGGCAAGCGCTGTCACTGACAAGAGAAATCACTACGGTGAAATTTACTGACCGCCACCTGGAACCGACACATATTGCTAAAATCAGACGAAATATCAATCAGCTAAAACATGCCGAATCAGAGCCGGCCCAGCGGCTACTTGATATCTTCAACTTCGAACACCGTTCTATCGAGGAGGCAGCCAGGAGCCATCCGGCCACCATCGCCTTATCAGCTGCTACAGAACAGGTGCCGGCGCCGGCAATGATATTGCTTATATCACAACTGAATCATGATGCCGAAGCCGTACTGGTAACTGCTGAGAAGCTAGCCAAGAGGAAGTTTACTACCGTACCGGTAGAAGCCACCTGATATCTATTCCACAGTGACAGTTTTTGCCAAGTGCCTGGGGAAGTCGATGGGACAACCTCTCCGCTTGGCTACATAGTAAGCGAGCAACTGCAAGACTACCGAATTCACCACCGGGGAAAATAAGGGGTCGATTTGAGGCACGGTAATCACCGAGTCGGCCAGTTGTATTATGGTCTCGTCCTCTTCACCAACCAGCGCCAGCAATGGAGACTGCCTGGCCTTGACCTGCTTAATAGTGGTAATAACAGACTCGTAGGTGTTGTCCTGAGTCACGACAGCGACAACCGGTGTCTTGCTACCCAATAAGGCAAATGGTCCGTGCTTCAATTCCCCGGCCGCATAACCTTCGGCATGAATATAGGAAATCTCCTTTAGCTTGAGGGCACCTTCCAAAGCCACAGGGTAGTTTATCCCCTTACCCATGTAGAACATATTCTCAAATTTCGCTAGCTGCCGAGCATAATCCGCAATTATCGCCTCATTATCCAGTACCTGCTGGACTTTTACCGGCAATTGCCTGAGCTCCATAACGAGGTCATCTAATCTCCTGATATCAACCCTGGAGTATGGTAAAGCCAGCCAGTACAGCGCAATAAGCTGAGCCACGAAAGTCTTGGTAGCCGCTACGCTTATCTCTGGACCCGCCCGGGTATAAACAGTCTGGTCGGCTATCCGGCTGACCGTGCTGCCGACGACATTAGTGATGACAATAACCTGACAGCCTTCTTCCTTCAGCCTCTTTACTGACATAAGGGCATCGTATGTCTCGCCGGACTGTGTAATGACAATTGCTCTACTTCTAGTTGATGCCTGGCCGCTGTAGTTAAATTCAGAAGCCAGCTCGACTCTCACCGGAATTTTTACCAGGCCTTCAATGATGTACTTGCCTACCAGGCTAGCATGATATGAGGTGCCACAGGCCAGTATGAGCATATCCTCGAGGCCGCCATCTCCTACTGTCAGGTCGGCGGCCGGTTCTGCCGCCGAGATATATTCGGCGAGGGTATCCCGTATTACCTTGGGCTGCTCATGTATTTCTTTAAGCATAAAATGCTCATAGCCCGCCTTCTGAGCATCCTCCACACTCCATAGTATTTTATGCTCCTCCCGGTCAACGCTGCTGCCGTCCTTCTTCACGTCTACATTGTCGGCGGAAACCACAGCAATATCGCCATCTTCCAGATAGATAACCCGACTGGTATAGTCCAACAGCGCCGGCACATCCGAGGCAATATAGTTCTCCCGGTCACCGATGCCGATAATCAGCGGGCTGTCCTTTCTGGCCGCTACAATCTTAGACTCATCTGCCATCAGTGCAATCATGGTGTATGAACCCTCTATTTCACGTACAGCCAACTCTACAGCCTTCACAAAATCGCCATCATAATACTTTTCAATCAGGTGCGGTATTACCTCGGTATCGGTCTGTGAGGCTAAGGTATGCCCTTCATCGGCCAGCTGCTCCCTCAGTTTATAGAAATTATTGATAACGCCGTTGTGCACCACAGCAATCCGGCCGGTGCAGTCACAATGCGGGTGGGCATTTACTTTGGACGGCTCACCGTGGGTCGCCCAACGGGTATGACCAATACCCACCGTACCATCAAGTACTGATAATGCCTCCCCCAGCACCCTTACCCTGACAGCATCCTTATGAACTTCAATACCGCTGGCCGATATGGCAATGCCACAGGAATCATAGCCCCGATACTCCAGCTTGCCCAGACAGTTAAGCAGAATCGGTTGAGCCTTTTTCTTTCCAATATAGCCGACAATGCCACACATAGTTAATCAGTCTCTTACTAAACTCCAGTCCATTCGATAATATATTCGTCTTGCTAAAATACGAGCGGATTCACCTAATACACCAGACTCCGGTCAGGCAATCGGCCGCTAATCATCTTCCGCATCTGGATTTGACAGTAGTTACCAATAATGACACCGGGCTGAACTACGACATTATTGTCCACATTGCAGTCCTCGCCCATCATGGCACCCACATTCACCAGCGGTATCTCACCATTGACCCTGACCTCACTCTCACCGGCACAGGCAGTAAAACGCGCCTTTATCACGCAGCCTTTATCAATAACGGAATCTTCTATGATACAGCCGGGGCCAATAGTAACGTCATTACCAATAACACTGTTTTTTATCTCCGTAAACGGTGAAATAACGACATTGTCGCCAATGCTGGTAGCCGGCATAATGCATACATTGGGACCGATTTCACAGCCACTCCCGATAACCACCGGCCCGTACAGGTAGGTGCCCGACCGTACCACCGTATCCTCCCCTACCGCAACCTGTCCTTTCAACGATACACCTGCCTCAATAGTACCGCCAACACTGGCCTCCATGCGCTGAAGAACGATGTCATTAAGGTTCAGTATGTCCCACGGGTAGACCACATCAAGCCAGGTGCCATCGGTTTCCAGAGCGCTTATATTGTGACCTTCAGCTATCATATTGTTCAGTGCGTCAGGAATATCCAGCACGGCCTCGGCAAATTTAAAAATATCTTTAGTGAAGGCGTAAACACCGGTATTAACGAGATTACTGCCCGCCTCTGCGGGCTTCTCAACAATATCCTTCACCTCGCCGCGGTCGATACTCACCACTCCGTACCTGACCGGGTTATCTACCCGCTTTACCAGCACCGCCTCCGGCTTTATCTGTACAAAATCGGTAATGGTACCGGCTTCAATCAGGTTATCCCCGGCCAGAACCAGAAACTCGTCCTCGGCCTCTTCCCTGACCTGAGACAAGGCATGGGCCGTGCCCAACTGCGCTTCTTGAGTTACGTAGGTTATGTCGACACCGAACTGCTCACCGGAACCCATATAGTCATATACCTGCTCTTTCCGATAGCCAACCACGAATACAATATTGCGAATTCCGTTCTGAGCTAATGACTCAACCACATACTGCAGTATCGGCTTATCCGCTATAGAAAGCATCGCTTTCGGTCTGGTAACGGTAAACGGCCTGAGCCTCTGCCCCTCGCCTGCTGCTAATACTATTGCCTGTTTCATAAACCACCCCTCAAAATATCTTCGAATCCGGTAAGATGACCCCGCTGACCACTACCCCGGGGCCGATAAAGGTATTATTGCCAATCATACTGCCAACGTTAATAGATGCATTTATCCCGGTTTCAACACGGTCACCGATTATTGCTCCCAGCTTGCGCCGCCCGGTATCGATGCCGGCCACCAGTATGTTCTTCTTATCCAGTCTCAGGTTGGCAATCTTCGTACCGGCACCAAGATTACACTGTTCGCCGATAACACTATCACCCACATAGTTGTGGTGCGGAATCTTGCTGCCCTTCATTATGATAGAGTTCTTGACTTCAACAGCAGCGCCAATGTGACAGCCGTCGCCGATAGCAGTACAGGGACGGAGGTAACAGTTAGGCCCAATTTCACAATCCTCCCCGATTATCACCGGCCCAACAATGTAAGCGCCTGACTTTATCACCGTGCCTTTGCCGATAGCCACAGCACCTTTTATCACCACGTTCTCTTCCACATCACCAAGGTTCACCGACTCTGTACCGGCCAGCATTAGCTCATTGACCGACAACAAATCCCATGGGTAACTGATGTCCAGCCAGGATTTTATTTCCTGATAATGAAGACCCTGTGCTGTCTCCATCAGCAACTGCAAAGAATCGGTTATCTCATACTCACCCCGCGGCGACTTAGTCGTCCGGGATATGGCTTCGTATACTTCTGTAGTAAATAGATACAGCCCGGCATTCGCCATCAGGGTTGGCGGATGCTGTGTCTTCTCATAAATATTGACGACTTTCCCCTCGTCCAGCTCGACTATTCCCAGGTCTCGTGAATCTTCAACCTTAATGACACTCATGGTATTGTTGCTATTGTCTAATAGTCGTTTAATGTCCTCACGCCCGACAACAACATCCCCGTTAATAACCAGGAAGTTACCGTCCATCATATTCTCAACCATTCTGAGGGCATCGGCCGTACCCAGTTGCTTCCTCTGCTCGGAATAGGCTATATTCACCCCCCACTTCTCCCCTTTACCAAAATAGCTACGTACCTGCTCATCGCAATAGCCAACAATGAAAATAAACTCCGTAATGCCGGCTTCTTTGGCTTCAATGAGCAAATGCTCCAGAATAGGTTTATTGGCGATGGGTAGCATCACCTTGGGTCTGTTATGGGTAAGGGGACGCATTCGGTTGCCTTCACCGGCCGCTAAAATAACTGCTTTCAATTCACACTCCCCTTAGCATCTACAGAATCCTTGATTGCCCTGAGGGCGCCGTCATACAGCTGCTGCGCCCTCGCCTGTACTTTCGCCTCTGCCGTCAGCCTGATTTTAGGCTCGGTGCCCGAAGCTCGGACCAGCAACCAGCCATTCACAAAGTTCAGTTTAATACCGTCGATATTGCTGATTGACAACGGTTCCATAGCCATTAATGCCGACTCCAGACGGGATATTTCCACCCCGTCGCTGCCGACATTTCCCCGAAGCAGCGGGTAAATGGGTATACCGTCAACCAGTTCCGAAAGCTTCTGCCGGCTGGCTATCGCCACAACCTGAGCCGCGGCATAGATGCCATCGGGACAGAGCGAGATACTGGGGAAAATCCAGCTCCCCGACGTCTCACCACCAAAATCGCCGCCGTTTCTCAACTCTTCGGATACCCGGGTGTCCCCTATCGGCGTTCGCCTGACATTGAAACCCATCTCCTCGATAGTCATGGAGGCATCCAGCGTTGTCACCACTTCTTGCGCCCCCACCGCCCGGGCAAAGACCACCAGCAGCCTATCCCCGGAGATAAACTCGCCCCGGTCATCAACCGCCATCATGCGGTCAGCATCGCCGTCATGGGCAATACCGAGGTCGGCGTCGGACTCTTTAACTGCCTGACATAAATCCTGCAGGTTAGCCTCGGTCGGCTCGATGCCACGGGGGAAGAAACCGCTGGGATAACAATTTAGAGTAACCACCTCACAGCCCAGCCTCTGCAGCATTTGAGGTGTGACTTCGGAAGCCGCGCCACAGCCGGCATCCACCACCACCTTAAGCTTCAATTCAGCCGGGAAGCCGGGTAATATGCACTCAATATGATGTTTTATGGCTCCGTCATAGACGTCGCATTGCTTAATCTCCTCCCAGTGAGCAGTATTAAACGATTCGGCTGAAATCGCTTCTTCTATCTGCGCTTGCTGGAGAGAAGTAAAGGAGGAGCCGTCCGGGTTAAGGAGCTTGATACCGTTATACTCGGGGGGATT